>NZ_JAUQTX010000270.1:0-8612 GCF_059803775.1 Azospirillum sp. UFLA03-27
CCCATGCTGCGCATGGACCCCTTCCCTCCCCCGCCCAGCGGGGGAGGGTCAGGGTGGGGGAAAACGCCCCCTCACTTCTCCTCGACCGCCGGCTTCCCACCGCCATCCAGCGCCCCGACCCGCTTCTTCAGGTCGGTCACGTCCGCGTGCATCCGCTTCAGCCGGGCCAGCCCCTTGTACTGGTCGAAGGCGCGGTCGCGCGGCACCGCCGGGTAGCCCATGTAGACGGCCTTCGCCGGGATGTCCGTCCCCACGCCGGAATTCGCCGCCACCACCGCGTCGTTGCCGATCTTCACATGGTCGGCCACGCCGACCTTGCCGGCCAGCACCACGCGGTCGCCGATGGTCGTGCTGCCGGCGATGCCGACATGGCCGCACAGCATGCAGTTGGTGCCGATCTGCACGTTGTGGCCGATCTGCACGAGGTTGTCGATCTTGGTGCCGGAGCCGATGCGGGTCGCCGTGATGGTGCCGCGGTCGATGGTGGCGTTGGCCCCGATCTCCACGTCGTCGCCCAGGATCACCGTGCCGATGGAGTTCACCCGGTGGATCAGCACGTTGGTGCCGACCACCCGACCCGTCGCCTTGGCCGATTCGACGCTGCCCGGCTCCGGCGTCACGAAGCTGAAGCCGTCGTTGCCGACCGCGGCGTTGGGATGGATGATGCAGCGCTCGCCCATCACCACCCGCTCGCCGATGCGGGCGCCGGGGTGCAGCAGGCAATCCTTGCCGATCACCGCCTCCGCCCCGACCGTGGCGTGCGGCATGACGATCACGCCCTCGCCCAGCACCGCCTTCGGCCCGACATAGGCGAAGGGACCGACCGACACGCCCGCGCCCAGGATGGCCTCCGGCGCCACGAAAGCGGCGGGGTGGACACCCGGCTCGGCATGGACAGGCTTTTCGAAGACGGTGGTCAGACCGGCCATGGCAAAGCGCGGGCGCTTGACGACGATCCAGCCCTTGAGGTTGGCCGGCACCTCCGCCCCTTCCGCGATCACGGCGGCGACGGCCTTGCCGTTGGCCAGCAGCTCCGTCAGGCCCTTTTCCATGGCGAGCGCCAGATCCTCCGGCCCCTCGGCCTCCGACGGGTGGACGGCGCGGGAGATTTGCAGGGTGCCGTCGCCCTCCAGCGCCGCGCCCAGGGCGGCGGCGATCTCGGCGAGGGTGACCGGGGCGGCGGGGGAAACGGGAGTCATGGCGGCGCTCTGGCTGTCGGTCCGAAGAGGCCGGGACGCTAGCACGGCGGGCCGGTGCTGGCGAGGCCCAGCACTTTTTGTCATTCCCCCGTTTGCAGCAGCGCCCCGCGCACCCGCGCCTGATGGAAGGAATAGAGGAAGGCAGCGCTGCACAGCCCCATGAACAGCACGTTCAGCCCCACCGCCCAGGCCAGATGGTCCCAGCGCATGGTGCCGTCGAACAGGATGGCGCGCATCCCCTCGAAGACGTGGGCGGAGGGCAGCGACAGGGCCACCCATTGCAGCCAGCCCGGCAGCACGCTGACCGGGTAGTAGACGGCGCTGACCGGGGCCAGCATGAAGACGACGATCCAGGCCAGCCCTTCCGCCCCCATGCCGTAGCGCAGGATCAGCGCCACGATGACCAGCCCCAGCGACCAGCCGAAGACGATCAGGTTGGCGAAGAAGCCGGCCAGCGGCAGCCCGAGGTCGAACAGCGAATAGCCGAACAGCGGAATCGCCAGCAGCGCCGCCGGGACGACGCCGATGACGGTGCGGATCAGGCTCATCCCGAACAGCGCCGCCACCCATTCGCCGGGGCGCAACGGGCTGACGAAGAGGTGGCCGAGGTTGCGCGACCACATCTCCTCCAGGAAGGACACCGACACGCCGAGCTGGCCGCGGAACAGCACGTCCCACAGCAGCACCGCGCTGACCAACACCCCCGCCCCCTGCGCCACCCAGGCGCTGGAGGAGGCCATGAACTGGTTGATGTAGCCCCACAGGATCATCTGCATGGTCGGCCAATAGGCCAGCTCCAGGAAGCGCGGCCAGGAGCCACGCAGCAGATACCAGTAGCGCAGCACCATCGCCCCGACCCGGCGCAGCGAGAAGGCCGGATTCGGGTGAACCATCGCAGCGGCGTCACTCGGCAGCATCGGCGGCCTCCCGGCTGGCGTTCTCCGCGCCGGCGCGGTCGCGGGCGATGTCGAGGAACACGTCCTCCAGCGAGGTCCGGCCATAGCGGGCCAGCAGCCCCGACGGCGACCCGCGGTCGACGATCCGCCCCTGGCGCATCATCAGCACGTCGTCGCACATCCGCTCCACCTCCATCATGTTGTGGGAGGCGAGCAGGATGGTGGCCCCGGACTCCAGGCGGTAGCGCTCCAGATAGGTACGGATCCAGTCCGCCGTGTCGGGGTCGAGCGAGGCGGTCGGTTCGTCCAGCAGCAGAAGCTCCGGCCGGTTGAGCAGCGCCTTGGCCAGCGCCACCCGCGTCTTCTGCCCGGCCGACAGCCCGCCGGAGGGGCGCTCCAGGAAGCGGGTCAGCTCCAGATGCTCGGCCAGCTCCTCCACCCGCCGCTTCACCCCCTTCAGGCCGTAGAGGTGGCCGTAGACGGTCAGGTTCTCCCGCACGGTCAGCCGGTGCGGCAGCTCCACATAGGGCGAGGAGAAGTTCATGCGGGGCAGCGCCGCGTGGCGGTGGCGCACCATGTCCACCCCCAGCACCTCCACCGTGCCGGAGGTCGGCAGCAGCAGCCCGAGCAGCATGGAGATGGTCGTCGTCTTGCCGGCCCCGTTGCCGCCGAGAAGCCCGGTGACCGACCCCGCCGCAACGGTGAAGGAGATGCCGTCCACGGCAGTGACCTCGCCGGACCGGGCGGTGCCGTAGCGTTTGGTCAGATTCACGGCCCGGATGGCGTGCTGTTTTGCGCATTGATCCATAGGCGGAGAATATGGCCGCTTGGCGTGCAAACGCCAGAGTGGCAAAACAGCACCCAGCCATTCGATGTGACGCCGCGGGAAGAGCGGCCCTGCCGGAAAGTCCGTTCATGTCCGCAACCGCCGCTGCTTCCCTTCGCCACGCCATGACCCAGGCCGGCCGGCCGGGTCCGGCGCAGTGGACCAACCTGGACGGACGCGTCACGCTGCGCACCCTGATCCTGATCCGCTGGATCGCCGTGATCGGGCAACTCGCCACCGTGGCGACGGTGCAGCTCGTCATGGGCTTCCCGCTGCCGCTGGGGCCGGTGCTGGCGGCCATCGGGGCCTCGGTCCTGCTGAACCTCGTGGCGATGGCCCAGCGCGGCGGGCGGCTGCGGCTGGCCGACCGGGACGCGGCGCTCTATCTCGGCTACGACATGCTGCAGCTCACGCTGCTCCTTTATCTGACCGGCGGCCTCGCCAACCCCTTCGCCATCCTGCTGCTCGCCCCGATGACGGTGGCCGCGGCGATCCTGTCGCGCTACAGCGTGGTTCTGCTGACCGGGCTCAACCTCGTCTGCCTGACCGTGCTGGCGATGTGGCACTTCCCGCTGCCCTGGCCGGAGCCGATGCCCTCGGTCGCTCCGCTCTACGCCTTCGGCATCTGGCTGTCGCTGTCGGTGTCGGCCGGCTTCATCAGCGGCTACGTCTTCCGTGTGGCCGAGGAGGCGCGGCGCTTCGCCAACGCCCTGTCGGCCTCGCAGGTGGCGCTGGCCCGCGAGCAGCGGCTGTCCTCGCTGGGCGCGCTGGCCGCCGCCGCGGCGCACGAACTGGGGTCGCCGCTCGGCACCATCGCGGTGGTGGCGAAGGAGCTTCTGCACGACATGCCGCCGGACAGCCCCTACACCGAGGACGTCTCCCTGCTGCAAAGCCAGGTGATGCGCTGCCGCGAGATCCTGGCGGAGCTGGCCCGCAAGCCGGAGGCCGACGGCGGCGACCCGTTCGAGCGGCTGCCGCTGACCGCGCTGGTGGAGGCGGCGGGCGCGCCGCACCGGCTGGGCCACATCCAGTTCACGGTCGAGCGCAGCGACGGCTCCGTGGGGGAGGAGCCGATCGTCCGCCGCAGCCCGGAGATCATCCACGGCCTGGGCAACTTCATCCAGAACGCCCACCAATTCGCCGATGGGCGGGTGACGGTCGCCGCCTCCTGGGATGCCCGGTCCGCGACGGTGGTGGTGATGGACGACGGGCCGGGCTATCCCGCCCATCTGCTGAGCCGCATCGGCGAGCCCTACCTGTCCGCAAGAAGCGAGCGGTCGGGCCATATGGGGCTGGGAATCTTTATTGCACAAACGCTGCTAGAGAAAACGGGTGCCCTTGTAGCCTTTAGCAATAACCGTAGCGGCGGCGCGCGAGTTGTCGTACGTTGGGACCGTGGTGTCTTAGAACCAGAGGACTAGTGGTGGATAGCGCGATGACCACGGACGAGAGTCCAACGGGCGAAACCGCCAAGCTGACGTTCACGGGTGACGTTACCCGCAGCCTCCTCATCGTCGACGACGACGCGCCGTTCCGAACCCGCCTCGCGCGCGCCATGGAAAAGCGCGGTTTCAACGTGGTGGCCGTGGACAGCGTGCAGCTCGGCATCGACGTCGCCCAGGAATCGGCGCCGGCCTTCGCGGTGGTCGACCTGCGGCTGGCCGACGGCAGCGGCCTGGACGTGGTCAAGACCCTGCGCGACGCCCGCCCCGACGCCCGCATCGTCATGCTGACCGGCTATGGCAACATCGCCACGGCGGTCGCCGCGGTGAAGGCCGGCGCGGTGGACTATCTGCCGAAGCCGGCGGACGCCGACGCCGTGGAATCCGCCCTGCTGGCCGACGGCCGCCCGTTGCCCTCCCCGCCGGAAAACCCGATGTCCGCCGACCGCGTGCGGTGGGAGCACATCCAGCGCGTGTTCGAGCAGTGCGACCGCAACGTCTCCGAAACCGCCCGCCGGCTGAAGATGCACCGCCGCACCCTGCAGCGCATCCTGAACAAGCACGCCCCTCGGGGGTGACGCCCCCCTCGCTGGACCGTAAACGAAAAGAGGCCCCTGTCCTTGCGGAGAGGGGCCTTTTTCTTTGCCGCGCGGCGGTTCACTTCCTGACGGAGCAGGTCCTGACACCGAACAGGGTGTAGGCCGGGCAGAAGCCGACCACCGCGGTCAGCAGCGGGACGAGGCCGATCCAGCCCCAGGGGGTCTGCGGGCCGACGAAGACGAGGGCGATCAGGACGAGGCCGACGATGGCGCGCAGCGCGCGGTCGATGGTGCCGACGTTGACGGGCATGGTTGCACCTTATGGAGCGGTGTGGGCGGTTTGTGCGCCCATCCAAGCCCCTTTCCGCCCGCCGGTCTGTGACTCCGTCACACGCCGTCCGTGCGCTCCAGCGCCAGCAGCGCGTCGGGATCGCGCACCGCGACGCGGCCGCGCGACAACTCCACCAAGCCGCGCCGCTCGAACTCCTTCAACTGGCGGCTGACCACCTCGCGTGCCGTGCCCAGCTCGACCGCCAGCGTCTGATGGGTGGTGTCCAGCCCGCCGCGCGCGTCGCGGTGATCGACCAGGAAACGGGCCAGCCGCAGGTCGATGCGCCCGAAGGCCACCTCCTCCACCAGCATCATCATGCCGAGCAGCCGCGTGCCGAAGGAGGCGAAGACGAAATCGCGGAACACTGCGGAGCGCGCCAGCAGTTCATGGAAGGCGCCGGCCCCGAGCGCGATGGCCTCCAGATCGGTCTCCGCCACCCCTTCGGCGCTGTAGTCGGCGCGCGTCATCAGGCAGGCGGTGGTCAGGATGCAGGTCTCGCCCGCCCCGACGCGGTAGAGGACGATCTCCCGCCCGGTTTCGGCGGTCATCTGGACCCGCACCGTGCCGTCCAGCAGCATGAGAAAATTGTGGCACAGGCTGCCGATGCGGAACAGCACCGTACCGCGCGGCACCGCCATCCGCCCCCCCTGTGCGCGCAGAAGGGCTCGCGCGTCGGGTTCCAGGGCGGACAGCGCCGGGAACGCGCCCGCCCAGTCGGCGTCAATCTTTCCAACATGTTGCGGCAGCATGCCCGGTCCCCTTCGATCGACCATGACCATTATCCGCGAAGGGGCTTCCCCGGTCCACCCAAAGGACCGGTCCACCCAATGGCGTCTCCGGGGAGGGTACCCAATGAGCGTGTCTTCCCCACCATATGCCCTCCGGGCAGCATGAAACGGCCGGACGGTCGATGGCGTTCTAGGCAATCGTAACGCCCCGAACGGGGTGCCGTTCGGCATGCGAGGAGGAACCCGCTTTGGCCACCCAGGACATTCAGGATCAACCCCAGCGGCGGCAGGCGGCACCGGTTTCGGCACCGGTCTCGTTCGACCTGTCGACCGCGGCGGCCAGCGCGGTGCGCCGCACCACCGGCATGCTGCTGCGCCACAAGCTGCTGATCGGGACGGTGATCGTGCTGGGGACGGGCATCGCGGGTCTCGTCGCCCTGCGCATGACGCCGCTCTACACCGCCCAGACCCTGATCATGGTGGAGCACCGCAAGAACCAAGTGATGAACTACCAGGAGGTCGTCTCCGGCCTCTCGACCGAGCTGGGGGCCCTGCAGAGCGAGGTGGCGATCCTGAAATCCCCCGCCTTCGCGGAGAAGGTGGTGGACAAGCTCGGCCTGATGAACGATCCGGAGTTCAACGCGGCGCTGCGGCCCGAGCAGACCAACTGGTTCTACTACCTGAACCCGAAGAACCTAGTGCCGGACTCCTGGTGGAACAGCGCCCGCGGCGACCGGCCCGAGATCGCGCTGAGCCCGGAGGAGAAGACGGCCAACGAGCGGACCTCGGTCGTCAACAGCTTCATTGAAAATCTGGCGGTGCGCCCGCAGGGCCGGTCCTACGTCATCGCCGTAGATTTCGACAGCGAGGACCCGCGCAAGGCCTCGCTCATCGCCAACACCATCGGCGAGATGTACCTCGTCGACCAGCTCGACGAGAAGTTCAAGGCGGCCAAGCGCGCCACGGCCTGGCTGGAGGAGCGCATCACCGAGCTGCGGCGCGAGGCCAAGACGACCGGCGAGGCGGCGGAGAAGTACCGCGCCGAAAGCGGCCTGACCAACGCCAACGGCGAAACCACCCTGATCGCCCAGCAGTTGGCCGAGCTGAACACCAGCTACGTCCTGGCCCGCACCAAGCGGCAGGAGGCGGAGGCCAAGCTGCGCGAGGTGACCACCCTGGCGCAGAGCCCGCGCGGCGTGTCGGCCATCGGCGACGTGCTCGGCTCCCCCCTGATCCAGGCGCTGCGCCAGCAGGAGGTCGAGCTTCAGCGCAAGATCGCCGACGCCGCCAACAAGTACGGTGCCCGCCACCCGACGCTGACCGCGCTGCAGAGCGAGCTGCGCGACCTGCAGGGCCAGATCAAGGCCGACGTGGGCCGCATCGTCCAGAACCTGAGCAACGAGGTGGAGGTCGAGCGGGGACGCGAGGCCGCCCTGAAGACCAACCTCGACCAGCTCCAGGCCCAGCGCAACCAGCAGCAGGAATCCAACGTGACCCTGCGCACGCTGGAGCGCGACGCCGAGACCTCGCAGACCATGTACGAGGCGATGCTGACGCGCTTCCAGGAGATCGCCGGCCAGACCGAGATCCAGCAGCCCGATGCCCGCATCGTGTCGGAGGCGGCGATCCCCCTGAACCCGTCGCAGCCCAACAAGAAGATGATCGTCCTGCTGGCCCTGGTCGCCTCGGCCACGCTGGGCGTGCTGCTGGCGATGCTGCGCGAGCAGTCGGAGCGCGGTTTCCGCAGCCCGCACCAATTCGAATCGGCGACCGGCGTGCGCTCGCTGGGCATCGTCCCGGCCATCGGGCGTCGCCGCCGCGGCACGTCGCCCGCCGCCTACGCCATCGACAAGCCGATGTCGGCCTTCGCCGAGGCGATGCAGAACCTGCGCACCACGCTGCTGCTCGCCAACCCGGACGGCCACCAGCGGGTGATCCTGTTCAGCTCCTCCGTCCCCGGCGAGGGCAAGAGTTCGATCGCCGCGGCCTTCGCCCGCATCTGCGCCAACGCCGGCCAGAAGACGATCATCCTGGACTGCGACATGCGCCGCAAGGGGCTGCACCCGATGCTGGGGCTGGAGAACCGGCACGGCCTGTACGAGGTGCTGTCCGGCGAATGCGCGCCGAACGAGGTGATCCAGACCGACCCGCGCACCGGCCTGCATTTCATCGCGTCGGGCCGCGGCTCCGCCCTGCCGCAGGACATGCTGGGCTCCAGCCGGATGCACCAGCTCATCTCACGGCTGGCGCTCGAATATGACCGGGTGATCCTGGACAGCCCGCCGGTGCTGGCGGTGTCGGAGGGCAAGCTGCTGGCGGCGCTGGCCGACCAGACGGTCTTCATCGTGCATTGGGGCAAGACCAAGCGGGAGACCGCCATGGCCGGGCTGAAGGAGATCGTCGAGGCGGGCGGCGAGGTCGTCGGCGTCCTGTTCTCGCAGGTCGATATCCGCCGCCACGCCCAGTACGAGTTCCCGGACAGCGGGCGCTACCACGGCTACCGCCGCTACTACGCGAACTGACGGCGGCGTTGGAGAAAAGCGACGGCGTCGAGCCGCCCTCCCGACCTCCCCCCGGGGGAGGAGAAAAGCCCTCTCCTGCGCCTGTCTCTTATACACATCTCCGAGCCCACGAGACTATAACAGCTATCG
>NZ_JAUQTX010000271.1:0-8577 GCF_059803775.1 Azospirillum sp. UFLA03-27
TGGTCCAGATTGTGCCCGTCGATCGGGCCGATGTAGTAGAAGCCCATCTCCTCGAACAGCGTGCCGCCGGTGACCATCCCGCGGGCGTACTCCTCCGCCCGCCGCGCCGCCGTGCGCAGAGGACGCGGCATGTGGCCGGCCAGATCCTCCGCGAAGTGCCGCAGGGTGAGGAAGGGTTTGGAGGAGATCAGCCGCGAGAGATAGGCCGACAGGGCGCCGACCGGTGGAGCGATCGACATGTTGTTGTCGTTCAACACAACGATCACCCGGCTGTCACCCGAACCGATGTTGTTCATCGCTTCATAGGCCATGCCGGCGCTCATGGCGCCGTCCCCGACCACGGCCACCACATGGTTGCGGCGGCCCAGCCGGTCGCGCGCCACCGCCATGCCCAGCCCCGCCGACATGGCGGTGGAACTGTGCGCCGCTCCGAAGGGGTCGTACGCGCTCTCCGTACGTCTCGTGAATCCGCTCAATCCCCCTCCGGTACGGAGCGTACGGATGCGGTCGCGACGCCCGGTCAGGATCTTGTGCGGGTAGCACTGATGCCCGACGTCCCAGATCAGCCGGTCGGCTGGCGTGTCGAAGACATAGTGCAGCGCCACGGTCAGCTCGACGACCCCCAGCCCGGCGCCCAGATGACCGCCGGTCACCGACACCGCGCTGATCGTCTCGGTTCGCAGTTCGTCGGCCAGTTGCCGCAGTTGGCGTGGTTTCAAGCGGCGCAGATCGACGGGGGTGCGCACCCGGTCGAGCAGAGGCGTCCTGCTGCTCGGGGTCTTGGACTTCATGGCCGGTGCCTCCCCCATTATGGGCCCCATTATGGGCCGTCAACCAATGCAGCGGCCGGCGCAACGGTCCCGCGCGCTGTGGTTTTGCGGCTTGCCAAGGATGAAAGGCGGAGCCGGACCACACCAGAGTCCGGCAAGTATCATACAGTAATCTACCTGCCGTGCGTCTCCGGACGCTCCAAACTGGAGCGCGACGCAATTTCAGGGATAGGCGCATGACGGCGATCCACCAGACGGCGATCCACGATGGAAAGGGCAAGGCGTAACCATGGCCGTTCCCGCGATCCAGGCGGCGCTGGTCGGCGCCTATGTCCTGCACCAGCGCCTCAGAGGCAACCGGCGCTTCCCGCTGGTGCTGATGATGGAGCCGCTGTTCCGCTGCAACCTCGCCTGCGCCGGCTGCGGCAAGATCGACTATCCCGACCCGATCCTGCGCCGCCGCCTGTCGGTGGAGGAGGCCCTGGGCGCGGTGGACGAGTGCGGCGCCCCGGTGGTTTCCATCGCCGGAGGGGAGCCGCTGCTGCATCCCGAGATCCACACCATCGCCGCCGGCATCGTGGCGCGCCGCAAGTTCGTCTATCTTTGCACCAACGCCCTGCTGATGGAGAAGCGGCTCGACCGCTTCACCCCCAGCCCCTTCTTCACCTGGTCGGTCCATCTCGACGGCGGGCGGGAGGAGCATGACAAGGCGGTCTGCCAACCGGGCGTCTACGACCGCGCCGTCGCGGCGATCCGCGCCGCCAAGGCGCGCGGTTTCCGCGTCAACATCAATTGCACCCTGTTCGACGGGGCGGAGCCGGAGAAGGTCGCCGCCTTCCTCGACGAGGCGATGGCCGCCGGCATCGACGCCGTCACCGTGTCGCCCGGCTACGCCTACGAGCGCGCCCCGGACCAGGAGCATTTCCTGAACCGCCGCAAGACCAAGGAGCTGTTCCGCGACGTCTTCGCGCGGGGGCGGGGCCGCAAATGGCGCTTCTCGCAATCGTCCCTGTTCCTGGATTTCCTGGCCGGCAACCGCACCTACCGCTGCTCACCCTGGGGCAACCCGACGCGCAACGTCTTCGGCTGGCAGCGTCCCTGCTACCTGCTGGGCGAGGGCTATGCCCCGACCTTCAAGGCGCTGATGGAGGAGACGGACTGGGACGCCTACGGCACCGGCAATTACGAGAAATGCGCCGACTGCATGGTCCACAGCGGCTATGAGCCGACCGCGGTGGAGGACACGCTGCGCAATCCCTTGTCGGCGCTGGCGGTCAGCCTGCGCGGGCCGCGCACGGAGGGACCGATGGCGCCGGAGATCCCGCTGGACCGCCAGCGCCCGGCGGAGGAGGTCTTCTCACGCCACGTTGCGGACACGCTGCGCCGGATCGAGGCCGAGCGGACCGCCGCCGAATAGGTCGGCGGGAAAGGCTTGGGCCGCCCCGCGCAGTGACGCCAAGGCGCCGCCCAGGTCCCAGGCCAGCCGACCCAGCGCGACGAGTTCGCGGGGGTCGGCGGCCAGCCGCGCCAGCACGGCGCCAGGGGCCATGCGCCCCGCCCCGTCGAGTCCGGCCAGGGCTGCCGTGGGCAGCGCCCGCCACGCCGGGTCGGCGACCGCGCGCAGCACGGCGAAGGGCCGCCCCCATGCCTGGCAGGCCCGCGCGACGGCAAGGCTTTCCAGATCGACCGCCGCGGCACCGGTCAGAGCGCGCAGCCGCGCCTTGTCCCCGACCGTCGCCGCGGGCATCCGCGCCCCCGCCACCAACGCGGAGCGTGCCTGAGGCAAGGCGTCGTGCAGGCGATTCTGCCAGGGCTGGCAGGTTTCATGGACGGTACCGTCCTCATCGACGACAGCCGTCGCTACAACCAGCGAGCCGGGCCGCAGGTCGGGCGCCAAGCCGCCGGCGATGCCGAAGCTGATGAGTCCACAGGCTCCGCCTTCCAACAGCCGATGCGCGGCCACCGCGGCCGCGGCGTCCCCCGTGGCGCAGGCGACGGGCAACCCGCTACGCCGGGCGATACGTGCCTCCAACGCCATGCCGGTGAGGATCGCGGCGGCCATCACGCCTCCCTATGGCGATATCCAGTAACGCAGCGTCAACGCCGTTTCCATGCCATCCTCCCCCACCGTCACGGCGGCGTCGCGGAAACTCGGCGGCGCCAGGAGCACCGGGGCGTCGTTGCCGAATCCGAAGCCTTCCCGCGGCACGCCGAGAAGGTTGCGGT
The DNA here is from genome assembly GCF_059803775.1 of Azospirillum sp. UFLA03-27. Taxonomy (NCBI): domain Bacteria; kingdom Pseudomonadati; phylum Pseudomonadota; class Alphaproteobacteria; order Rhodospirillales; family Azospirillaceae; genus Azospirillum; species Azospirillum sp. UFLA03-27. The sequence goes on from NZ_JAUQTX010000271.1 coordinate 2,997, forward strand.
CCAACTGACCGTTGCCGTCCTCGTCGTGATAGACGCGCAACGCGTAGGTCCCCGGCGGCACGTCGGGCACGGCGACGCGCACCGCCCCCTCCGCCGCCGGGGCCGCGACCCGGAAGGCGCAACGCCCCGCCGGGTAGGCCGCCTCCTCGCACACGGCGAGGACGATCTGCCCGTCGCCATTGCGCACGCCCTGAACGGTCACGGTCAGCGCCGCGGCCAAGACCGCCGCTCCTCCTCTCACGCCCGCCCCATCACACCCTGAAGGCGCGGTAGCGGGCCAGCGCCCACAGTGGGAAGCTCGCCGAGTAGCCGTGGTACTTCAGGTAGAAGACGCGTGGGAAGCCCACGGCGGTGAAGGGTTCCTCGCTCCACAGCCCTTCGGCGTTGCGGGCCGACAGCAGATAGTCAACGCCGCGGTCGACCGCCGGGTGGTTGCCCTTGCCGGCCGCCATCAGCCCGAGCAGCGCCCAGGCGGTCTGCGAGGCGGTGGAGACCGGCCCCTCGCCACGCGGGTTGCCGGCCCAATAGCTGGCGCCGTCCTCCCCCCAGCCGCCGTCCGCGCGCTGGTGCGCCAGCAGCCACTGCGCGGCGCGCTGCACGGCCGGTGCTGCATGCGGCACTCCGGCGGCGTTCAGCGCCTCCAACGCCGACCAGGTGCCGTAGACGTAGTTGGTGCCCCAGCGCCCGAACCAGGCGCCGTCGCTCTCCTGCTCGCGCTCCAGGAAGGTCAGGCCGCGGCGGGTCGGCACGGTGTCCCGGCCCTCGCCCAGCCGGGCCAGCATCATGACGCAGCGGGCGGTCACGTCGGAGGTCGGCGGGTCGAGCAAGGCGCCATGGTCGGCGAAGGGGATGTGGTTGAGAAAATCGTGCTGGTTCTCGGCGTCGAAGGCGCCCCAGCCGCCGTTGCGGCTCTGCATGCCGACGATCCAGTCCCGCGCGCGGCGGATCGGTTCGCCATAGCGCTCGGTGTCCAGCCGTTGTAGGGCCATCACCACCATGGCGGTGTCGTCGGTGTCCGGGTAATGGGCGTTGTTGTACTGAAAGGCCCAGCCGCCCGAGGCCAGCCCCGGCCGCTGCCACGCCCAGTCGCCCTCGACATCCAGGATCTGCCGGTCGATCAGCCAATCCGCCCCGCGCCGGGCCGCGGCGCGGGCCTGCGGGTTTCCGGTTTCCAACAAGGCGTTGCAGATGATCGCGGTGTCCCAGACCGGCGACAGGCAGGGCTGGCAATAGACCCGCCCCGGCTGCCGCACCACCAGCCCGCGCAGCGCGCGGCGCGCCGTCGCCGCGTCGGGATGGTCGGGCGGCATGCCCAAGCAATGGAACATCAGCACCGCGTTGACCATCGCCGGGAAGATGGCGCCCAGCCCGTCCTCCCCGTTCAGCCGCTCGGTCACGAAACGCACCGCGCGGTCGATGGCCGTCTGGCGCCCGTTGGCGGGCAGGCGCGGCTCCACCGCGTGCAGGGCGGCGTCGAGCGCGCGGAACAGAGTGGCCCAGCCGCCGCGGCTGTTGTTGCTGTGCCAGTTGCGCACGCGCTCCGGCGGCTCGGTGAACAGTTCCGCGATGCCGATGCCGCGCGGATTGCGGGCCCGCAGCCGGTGCGCCATGACGACCAGAAGCGGGACCACCACCGTCCGCGACCAGTAGGAGATGCGGGAAATGTGGAAGGGCGACCAGGGCGGCAGGTTCATCACCTCCACCGGCATCGCCGGCACCGCCCGCCAGGGGATCTGCCCGAACTGGGCCAGCAGGATGCGGGTGAAGACGTTGCAGCGCGCCGCGCCGCCGCGCGCCAGGATCGCCTCGCGGGCGCGGCGCATGTGCGGCGCGTCGGGGCTGTCCCCCGCGGCCTTCAGAGCGAAATAGGCCTTCACGCTGCAACTGATGTCCATGGCGCCGCCGAAGAACAGCGGCCAGCCGCCGTCCTTGCCCTGCCGCCCGCGGATGAAGGCGGCCAGACCGGCTTCCAGCTCCGGATCGATCTCGTCGAGGATGTGGTGCAGCAGCAGATATTCGGACGGGATGGTGGCGTCGGCCTCCAGCTCGAACACCCAATGGCCATCGGCCTGCTGGCGGCGGATCAGGGCGTCCGTGGCCTCGGCCACGGCGTCGCCCACGGCCTTGGCCGACGGCTCGGCCCGTTGGACCCGCAAGGTTGTGCTTGCGTTGTGGTCTTGCATCGGCGCTCCCGCTTTGCCCCGGTGTTCCCCATGGTGGAGGTATCAGGGTAATGAGGTGCCGCGCTTCGCCCATTGGTTGGAAGTAAGATACGGTAGCGTACGTTGGGTGCCAGAGGTTGTCCTGGCAGACTGCGTACGCTTCAAGGGGAGACGTACAGCGTGACAGAACGGCAAGGTGTCCTGGGCCGGATGGCGGACCTCGGCCGCAGCATGATCGGGGGCCTGGGCGCCCTGTCCTGCCGAAGGCCGCGGGTGACGCTGGCGGTCGGGGTCCTGTTGTCCGTCCTGGCCGGCTGGTATTCCGCCGATAATCTGACGATGAGCACCAGCACGGCGGACATGATCTCGCCGGACACCGCCTTCCGCCAGCACACAGAGGAATACCGGCAGGCCTTTCCCTTCGCCGACGACCAGATTGTCGTGGTGGTGGACAGCCCGTCCCCCGATCAGTCGGACGCCGCCGCTGTACGTCTGGCGGAGCGCATGTCCGCCCGCAGCGACGTGCTGTCGGCGGTGGAGGTGCCGTCCGCCGATCCGTACTTCCGCCAGTATGGTCTGCTCTTTCTCGACACGGAAAAATTGCAGGATCTGGCCACCCGGCTGGCCGGGGCGCAGGCGGCGCTGGGCGCGCTGAACGCCGCTCCCAACCTTCAGGGTCTGGCCGACCTGCTGGACCTGATCCTGACCCACGCGGACGAAGGGGCGCCGGCCACCCCCGCCAATCTCCTCGACCGGCTGGCGGTCAGCACCGCGACGGTGGCGGACGGCCGCCCCGTGCCGCTGTCCTGGACCGGGCTGGTGCAGGCCGCGGAAGAGGAGGACCGGGCAGCCAACCGCCGCTTCGTCCTGGCCCGGCCCATCCTCGACAACAGCTCCTTCGGGCGCGGGCGTCCCGCGGTCACCGCGGTGCACGAGGCCATCGGCGCGGTGATGGCGGAGCCGGTCGGGCAAGGGGTCGAGATGCGGGTCACCGGCGCCGTGCCGCTGCGCCAGACGGAGTTGGACACGGTCGCCAACAGCGCCGGTCTCGCCACCATCCTGTCCTTCATCCTGGTTTCGGCGGTGCTGATCGCCGGGATGCGGTCGGGGCGGCTGATCGCCTGCATCATGGTGGTCCTGCTGCTGGGCCTGACGCTGAGCGCCGGGGCGGCGGCGTTGACCGTGGGGCGGCTGAACCTGATCTCCGTCACCTGCGCGGTGATGTTCTTCGGGTTGGGCGACGATTACGGCGGGCATCTCGGCCTGCGTTACCAGGAGGAGCTGCGCCGCGGCCTGCCGCCGCTGGCGGCCGCCATCGAGGCGGTGCGGGCGGTCGGGCCGGCGCTGGTCCTCAGCACCCTGTGCGCCATCATCGGCTTCCTGTCCTTCGTGCCGACCGCCTATCTGGGACTGGCGGAGTTCGGCATCATCTCCGCCGTCGGCATGGTGGTGGCGCTGCTCATCAGCCTGACCCTTCTGCCCGCGCTGATCGTCCTGCTGCGCCCCGGCCCCGGTGTCCCAGCGCCGGAGCGCGAGGACCGCGGCTTCGCCGGCTGGGTCACCCGCCACCACCGCGCGATCCTCGCCCTGGCCGGGGCAAGCGCCGTTTTGTCCATGGCGGCGCTGCCGCTGGTGCGGCTGGACGTCAACCCGCTGAACCTGCAGGACGAGCGGACGGAGGCCGTCGCCACCTACCGCGATCTCGCCACCACACCGCGCACCTCACCCTATTCCGTCAACATCCTGACGCCGGACCTCGCGGCGGCGCAGGCGCTGGCCGACCGGCTGCGCCCCCTGCCGGAGTCGGGCGGCGTGCGCACCTTCGCCAGCTTCATCCCCAAGGACCAGGAGGCCAAGCTGCCGATCCTGGCGGACATGTCGCTGCTGGTCGGCCCCAGCCTCGCCGCACCCGCCACCCCGGCGGCGCTGGACCAGGGTGGGCTGGAGCGCGCCTTCGCCATGCTGAAGACGGTGCTGGGGGGCTATCGGACGGACAAGGGCGACGGACCGCCCGAGTTGCGCGCCGCCGTGCAGCGCTTCGACGGCGCGCTGGCCCGCATCCAGCCGGGGCAGCTCGCCACGCTCGACGCCGCGCTGACCGGGGGCGTGCCGCCGCTGCTCGAGCGGCTGCGCGAGGGCATGGCGGTGGAGCAGCCGGTGACGGCCGCCGATGTGCCGGACAGCCTGAAGGCCCGCTGGATCGCCGCGGACGGACGCGCCCGCGTCGAGGTGCTGCCCACCCACGACATCTCCGACAGCCGCGAAATGGCCGATTTCGCCGACGCGGTGCTGGCCGTGGCGCCCAACGCCACCGGCGCCCCGGTCACGGTGACGGAGGCGGCCAGGGTCGTCGGCTCCTCCTTTCTGGAGGCGACGGCGCTGACGCTGGTGCTGATGGTGCTTCTGCTGGTCGCCGTCCAGCGCTCGGTGACCGGGATGGTGCTGATCCTGGCGCCGCTGGTCCTGGCCGCCCTGTGGACCATGGCAACGGCCGGGCTGCTGGACATCCCCTTCAACTTCGCCAACGTCATCGTCATCCCGCTTCTGTTCGCGCTTGGCGTGTCGAGCAGCATCCACATGGTTTCGCGCGGGCAGGATCTGGTGCGGGAAGGGGCGTCGGACAGCGCCTTCGGCATCGAGCTTCTGGTGACCAGCACGCCGCGCGCCGTCCTGGTCAGCACGCTGACCACCAGCACCGCCTTCGCCACGCTGGCGCTGTCCAATCACCGCGGGCTGTCCAGCATGGGGGTGCTGCTGGCGGTGTCGATCACCTACACGGTCATCTCGTCGCTGGTGGTTCTGCCGGCGCTGATGATCCTGTGGCACCGCTGGCGGCTGCGTCGCAGACCAGCAGTCCCGGCGCGGTGACCGAGCCGACGATCAGCCGCCCGTTCCACGGGAGGGCGACCGTGGCGGCCGAAAAGCGCCGTCCGTCCTCGTCCAGCAGGATCTCCGTCCCGGCGGGGCCAAGCGCCGCGACGCGGGTCGGTGCCGCAGCCCCGCCCGGCCAGCCGTAGCGGTGCAGCGCCAGCCGGAACGGCGACGGGTGCAGCGCCACCAGCAGGCGTCCGTCCGGGGCCATCATCAGGTTGTCCGGCCCTCCGGAAAGGGCGAGGCGCTCTGGCGGGGCCTGCGGATCGGACAGGCGGTAGACGAGCAGCGCCTCCTCCCGCGTGGCGGCGACGATCAGCCGGTCCTTGGCTTCGTCGGGAAACAGGCCGTTGGCGAAGCCGATCCCGCCGATCAGGACGCGAGCGTTGTTGTTATCGACGAGGCCGACGAAGCCGTGGCGCCCGCCGAAGACGTTGTCCTCGATCACGGCGCTCCAGCCGCAGCCGCCGTGGCTGCTGGTGAACAGGAAACGCTCCCTGTCGAGGAACTGTCTCTTATACACATCTCCGAGCCCACGAGACTATAAC
>NZ_JAUQTX010000272.1:0-8560 GCF_059803775.1 Azospirillum sp. UFLA03-27
CCCCCCCCCCCCCCCCCCCTGTTTTCAAGCAGAAGACGGCATACGCGATAGCTTTTATAGTCTCGTGGGCTCGGTGATGTGTATAAGAGACAGGCCCCTCAGGCGACGGCGCGCAGGTCGCCGTCGCGCGTTCCGCTCCGGAGGTCCTGGTCCAAACTGTCGGCGGCGATCCAGCCGGACATCAGCACCATCGGCATGCCCGGCCCCGGATGGGCGGCCCCGCCGGCCAGATACAGCCCCGCCACGTCGCGTGAGCGGTTGCCCGGCTTGAAGGCGCCCATGAAGCGGCCGTGGCTGGCCAGTCCGTAGATGGCGCCGTTCAGCACGCGGTAGCGGTCGTGGATGTCCTGGGGGGTCAGGACGCGCTCGACGCAGATGCGCTCCTCCAGGTCGGCCATGCCGGCGGTGCGCTTCAGCTTGTCGAAGACGGTGCGGCGGTAGTCCGGCAGCATCCGCGACCAGTCGTGGTGCGGCCGCAGATAGGGGGTGTGGACCAGCACATAGAGCGCCTCGCCCCCCGGCGGCGCCACGCCGGGCTCGGTGCGGGCGGGGGCGGCGATGTAGCAGGTCGGGTCGGGCGCCGGCTCGCCGCGGCGGTAGATCCAGTCGAACTCCTCCGCCGGGTCGCGGGAGAAGACGAAGTCGTGGTGCAGCAGATGATCGTAGCCGCGGTCGAGCCCGAGATAGAAGACCACGCCCGAACAGGCCGGCTCGTAGCGGCGGCGCTTGCGGAAGCGCTTGGCCGGGGCGCCGCCCACCAGCTCCTCGTAGGTACGGACGGAATCCATGTTGGACACCACCGCCGACACCGGGATGCGCTCCCCGCCCTCGGTCTCGACGGCGGTGACGCGCCTGTCCGTCACCTCCAGCCGGCGCACGCCGGTGCCGGTGCGGATTTCGACGCCGAGGCGGCGGGCCACCCGCTCCAGCGCCAGCGGAACGGCGCGGGTGCCGCCCATCGGGTACCAGACGCCGTCGTTGGTCTGCATGTGGGCGATGGCGCAGAGCACCGCCGGCGAGCCGTAGGGGGAGGACCCGACATACTGGGTGAAATGGTCGAGCATCTGGGCGGCGCGGGCGTCGGGGACGTGGCTGCGGATGGTGCCGGCCACCGTGCTGCCCATGCGCAGCGCCAACACGTCGGACAGGGTGCTGGTGTTCATGCTGTCGCGGAATTTCAGCGTGTCGCCCAGATCCTCCACCGACTTCCAGAAGAAGAAACGTTCGGAAATGCCGTGCAGACGCTCCGACAGCGCCTGGAAGCGGCGGTAACCCTCCCCCGCGCCGCGGCCAGGGGTCAGCCGGTCGAGTTCCGCGGCCATCGCGCCGATGTTCTCCGACAGGTCCAGCACCGTGCCGTCGTCGAAGAAGCAGCGCCATTGCGGCTCCAGCCGGACCAGTTCCAGCTCGCGGTCGAGGTCGCAGCCGGCCTCCGCCAGGATGCGGCGCAGGACGCGCGGCACCGTCAGGATGGTCGGCCCCATGTCGAAGCGGAAGCCGCCCTCCTCCAGCACCGCCGCCTTCCCGCCGACCCAGCCGTTCTTCTCCAGAAGCACGACCTTGTGGCCGCGCGCCGCCAGCACCACCGCCGACGCCAGCCCGCCCAGCCCGCCGCCGATCACCGCGATCCGATCCGTCATGCCAATCCCCCCGCTACGGCCCGCTTGGGCAGGCCGGACAGTCCCATGGTTTCGCTGCGCCAGGGCGTCGGCAGGCCCAGCTCCGAGGCCAGCAGCCGCGACGTGATGCGCGCGCCTTCGAAGATCACCGGCAGGCCGCTGCCGGGGTGGGTGCCGCCGCCCACCAGATAGACGCCGTCCAAATCCTCGAACCGGTTGTGCGGTCGCAGGTGGAGCATCTGGTCCAGGCTGTGCGCCAGATTGAAGGTGGCGCCGCGGTGCACCGCGAACTGGCGGTCCCAATCGGCCGGCGTCACCACCCGCTCCGCCCGAATGCGGCGCTCCAGATCGCTCAGGCCGAAGCCGGCCAGCCGGTCGAGCACGAGACGGCGGTAGCGCGGCGCCTCGGTCGCCCAGTCGATGTGGCCGCGCTGGTGGCCGACCGGCACCAGGATGTAGAGGGTGCTGCCGCCGGGCGGGGCGAGGTCCGGGTCGCTGACGCAGGCGTTCTGGACATAGATCGACGGACGGCGCGGCATCTCGCGGCCGTCCTCGATCTCGGCGAGGTTGCGGGCGTAGTCTTCCGCCAAATAGACGGTGTGGTGGTCCAGCCCCTCCATCCGCCCCTCGATCCCGAGATAGAGCATGAAGGTGGAGCAGGAGAATTTCTTGGTGGCGATGCGGGCGTCGCTCCAGCGGCGGCGCAGATCGTCGGGCACCAGGGTCGTCATCGCGCGGGCGAAGTCGGCGTTGATGACCAGCGCGTCGGCCGGATACTCGCCGGCCTCCGTCCGCACCCCCACGGCGCGGCGGCCCTGGAAGCGGATGTGGCGCACCGTCTCGTTCAGCCGCACGGTGACGCCGAGGTCCTCGGCCACCCGCCGCATCGCCTCCATCACCGCCTCGGTGCCGCCGCGCGGATGGAAGACGCCGTGCTCGTGCTCCAGGAAGGAGAGAATGGTGAACAGGCTGGGGCAGCGAAAGGGCGACATGCCCAGATACTTGCTCTGGAAGGAGAAGGCGAGGCGGACGCGCGGGTCCTGGAAGTAACGGGACAGGTCGCGGTCGACCGAGCGCTGCGGCGAAAGCCGTCCCAGCGCCTTCAGCATCGGCAGCGAGGCCAGCGCCCAGGGGCTGGAGAAGTCGTTCTCCAGGATCGGACGGAACAGCTCCATCTTCGCCCGGTTGTCGGCCAGGAAACGCGGCAGCCCCTGGGCGTCGCGCGGGTTGAGGCGGGCGATCTCCGCCATCAGGGCCTTCATGTCGGCCTGGACCCGCAACTCCCCGCCGGCCTCGAAGACCAGCCGGTAGAGCGGATCCAGGCGGATCAGATCGACCTCGTCGGACAGGCGGCGCCCGCAGGCCTCGAAGATCTCCTCCAGGATGCGTGGGTAGAGGAAGAAGGTCGGGCCGCTGTCGAAGCGGTACCCGTCGAGCGCGAAGCCGGCCGACCGGCCGCCGACGCGGTCCTGCCGCTCCAGCACGGTGACCTTCGCCCCGGTGAGCGCCAGAAGCATCGCGGATGCCAATCCACCCGGCCCAGCGCCAATGATCACGACTTGCCGTTCCATCCGCTTGCCAAACGCTCCCAAGCTGCCGACTTGTGTGAAGGCAGTTACGAACATGGACCAAGAATGGATCACAGCCACAATCCCACCTCTCCAGGTGTAACCCCTTGGACAAACGGGACCAGCGATCCATTTTCGTCTGCGCGGGCGGCGTGGGCCAGCGGCAATACAGCCGAAAGACTGTCCCTCATCCGCAACATCCGCCGCCGCATCGCGGCGGATGCAGAGGATCTTGTGCGTACACTGGCGACGCGCCCCGGACGGAGCGCGGCCGAGAGCCTGAGCGCGGAGATCCTGCCGCTGGCCGAGGCCTGCCGCTTCCTGGAGCGCGAGGCCGACGCGCTGCTGAGCCCGCGGTGCCTTGGGGCACGTGGCCGTCCGGTCTGGCTGTTCGGGGTCACGGCGGAGGTGCGGCGCGAGCCATTTGGCACCGTTCTGATCGTCGGCCCGTCCAACTACCCGCTGCTGCTGCCGGGCGTGCAGGCGCTTCAGGCGCTGACCGCCGGGAACGCCGTGCTGGTCAAGCCGGCGCCCGGCTGCTCCGCGCCGATGGAACGGTTGGCCGATTGGCTGGCCGAGGCTGGCCTGCCGGATGGCCTGTTCCAGTTGCTCGACGAATCCCCCGACGCGGTGTCCGACGCGATCACCGCCGGCATTGACAAGCTGGTGCTGACCGGATCGGCCGCCACCGGCCGGGCGGTGGCCCGCCAACTCGCCGACGGGCTGGTGCCCTCCACCATGGAATTGTCGGGCAACGACGCGGTCTTCGTCCTGCCGGGGGCCGACCTCGGCACGGTCGCCCGCGCGTTGGCCTTCGGCCTGCGCCTCAACGGCTCCGCCACCTGCATCGCGCCGCGCCGGGTCTTCGTGCCGCGCGCCCTGTCCGCCGAGCTGGAGCATTCCTTGACGCGCAGCGTGGCAGCGATCCCGCCGGCGGCGGTGCCCCTGCCGGTGCGGCGCCGGCTGGTCGGGCTGGTCCGCGCGGCGGTGGCGGAGGGCGCCCGCCGGGTTGGTCCGCTGCCCGAGGACGCCGACCCGGCGATGGCGCCGCTGATCGTGGCCGACGCGCGGCCGGGCATGGCGCTGCTGCGCGAGGAGCTGTTCGCCCCCATCCTGTCTCTGGTGCCCGTCCGCGACATGGAGGAAGCGCTGGAGGCCGCCGCCGCGAGCCCCTACGCGCTCGGCGCCTCGGTCTTCGGGCCGGAGGCGGAGGCCTGCGCGCTGGCCGGGCGGCTGGATGCCGGAACGGTGACGGTCAACGACCTGATCGTGCCGACCGCCGACCCCCGCCTGCCCTTCGGGGGGCGCCGCGCCAGCGGTTGGGGAGTCACCCGCGGGGCGGAGGGGTTGCTGGAGATGACGCGGGTGAAGACCGTCTCGGTGCGGCGCGGCCGGCGGCTTCCCCACACCGACCCGCCGCGCGACGGCGACGCGGCGCTGATGCTGGCGGCGCTCCGCCTGCTCCATGGCGGTCCCGGCACCCGCGCCGGGGCAGTCCGGACCCTGTTCAAAGCCCTGCGCGACCGCCGGAGCGACTGACACGGAGACCAATGTGACGACTGCCGTGATTCTCGCCGTCCTGATCGGCGCCGTCGCCGGTTCGCGCACCCTGCTGGCGCCGGCGGCGGTCTCCTGGGCCGCCTATGGCGGCTGGCTCGACCTGTCGGAAAGCTGGCTGTTCTTCCTCGGCCACCCCGTCTCGCCCTGGGTCTTCACCGCGATGGCGGTGGGAGAGCTGGTCACCGACAAGCTGCCGAGCACCCCCAGCCGCAAGCGCCCCTTCCCCTTCGCCAGCCGCATTGTGGGCGGCGCCATCGCGGGCGCTGCCATTGGCGCGAACGCCGGCGTCTGGGGTGTTGGCCTGATCGCGGGTGGGCTGGGCGCGGTCGTCGGCACGCTTCTCGGTTATGCGGCGCGCCGGCGCATGGCCGCCGCCTTCGGCCGCGATTGGCCGGCGGCGCTGATCGAGGACGGCGTGGCACTGACCGTCGCTCTGCTGGTCGCCGCCGCAGCATGAGCGGGCCACTCGGTTCTGTTGCCGATGGTGGTAAGGGCCATGGAAAAGGGAAAAGCCAGCAACCCGTCAAGGTTGCTGGCTTCATGATGGTGGAGCCAAGGAGGATCGAACTCCTGACCTCTACAATGCCATTGTAGCGCTCTCCCAGCTGAGCTATGGCCCCACTATAATCTCAGACCAACACAAGAAGTGTTGGTGCGCTTGGAGGGACTCGAACCCCCACGGCCTTTCAGCCACTAGGACCTGAACCTAGCGCGTCTACCAATTCCGCCACAAGCGCATCGTCTGCTCTTTGTCCCGCACCCCTTGGGGCGACGCGGGAGCGCTGATATAGCCGCGCCGCTGGCGGGGCTCAAGCGAAATCGACATGGCCCCGTCACTTTTTTGCAAGACCGAGGGGGTTGGTCCAGCCACCCTACTCCGCCGCCCCGGCGTGGCGCATCCGGCCGGCGTTGGCGGCCCCCGCCTCGGCCCCCATCCCGGCCAGCACCTCCGCCGCACCGCGGGCGATGTGCAGGGTGCGTTGCGGCAGCGGGAAGTCGATTCCCAGCTCGATGAAGCGCGCCTTCATGCGCCCGTTGAACTCCCGCCCGACGTTCCATTGCTGGATGGGCAGCGTCTTGATGCGCGCCTTGATGACCGCCGCGGACTCCTGGAAGGAATCGACGCCCAGCACCTCCAGCGGCTCTAGGATCAGCGGCGCGAAGCGCGGGTCCTTGCGCAGCTCGTCGCCGATGCCGTGCAGCACGGAGACCACGCGGTCGGCGTTCTCGTGATAGGGGATCGCCACGTCGAACACGTAGTAGCTGAAGTCCTTCGTCATGTTCGACACGCTGGTGACCGCGCTGAAGGGGATAGTGTGCACCGTCCCGTCGAAGTCGCGCAGGCGGATGGTGCGGATGTTCATCCCCTCCACCAGACCGCCCTTGCCGCCGACATTCACCACATCGCCGACCGAGATGGTGTCCTCGAACAGGATGAACAGGCCGGTGATGACGTCCTTGACCAGGGTCTGCGCGCCGAAGCCGACGGCCAGGCCGACCACGCCGGCACCGGCCAGCAGCGGCCCGATGTTCAGCCCCAGCTCCGACAGGGTGATCAGCGCGACCAGCGTCAGCAGGACCACCAGCAGGGCGCTGCGCAGCAGCGGCAGCAGGGTGCGCACCCGCGCGCTGCGCTGGATGGCCCGCCCGTTGCGGTCCGTCGTCGCCAGATGGCGCTCGATCAGCCCGTTCGTCACCTCCCACACGCCGAGCGCGATGGCACCGACCAGAAGAAGCGACAGGCCCGACGCCACGATGCGCAGGCCGATGGCCGTCTGCAGCCAGCCCCAGACATCCAACCCCCAGGCGTTCAGCACCACCAGCCCGCCCAGAACGGCCACCGCCCCGTGCAGCAGCCGCGCGATGGGAGCGATGTAGCGACGCAGCCGCCCCGCCGCCCAGGCCGAATGTCCCCTCCGACGGTCCATGCGCTCCAGGATCGCCGCGGCGGCGCGGGTAATCCCGCGCCCGATCAGCCGCGCGCCCCCGGCGACCACCAGCGTCACCGCCGTCGCCTGGACCACGAACAGCAGCCCGCCGCTGATCTCCAGCGCCCAGATGCCGAACAGGACGATGATGTAGAGGATGGCGATGGCGTGCCAGACATCGGCCACGCGGCGGCCGGCGGCGCGCAGCATCCGCCCAGCCCCGGCGGCCCGCCGTCCGGGCGGAACCGGCGACACCACGTCGGACAGCGGCTGCGCCGCCGCGATCCCGCCACGCAGGCGTGCGGCCACCGCCTCTCGGCTCTGCAGCACCAGCACCGCCAGCATGACGGCGACGACCAGACCGACCAGGGTCACCAGCGCGCTGTGGCTCTGTGCCGGCAGGCCGAGCCGCCGCGCCGCCTCGGCCAGGAACATGCCGTAGAGCGTGGTGATGGCGATGGTCCGGCACCAGCGCAGCAGTCGCAGGGCCGAGCCGTCGCTCATCGGGATCAGCCGCAGGTTGGACGAGGCTGGGGCGAGCAGCGCCCGGACCACCAGAAGCACGATCTGCACGAAGATGCTGGCGTTGAGGAAGGTGACGCCCAGCACCCGCACCACCGGCGGCGGGTCGAACAGCGCCAGCACGCCGAAGCCGGCGGCGGCGAAGGCCACGATGGGCGCCAGATCGAACAGCGACCGCACCAGCAGCAGCGGCACCTTGGCGATGGCGGAATGGATGGGCCGGGCCGCCAGCATCGCGCGCGGGCGTCGCAGCGTGCGGATGGCGATCAGCCGGGCGCCCTGCCCGACCACCACCACCAGCACCAGCTCGGCGGCCAGCCAGCCCCAGGCGGCGCGTTGCGCCGGGTCGGAAACCTGTCGCTCCAGCCAATGCAGCCCCTGTGGCGCGTTCAGCAGGGCGTCACCGGCCAGCGCGGCCTCCTGCCCCAGCCCGTCGAGCCGGTTCGACAACAAGGTGAGCAGGCGGGTGCCGATCCCGTCCGGTTCCGCCGGCGCGGTGGCGGCCTCCGCCTGCTCCAGGGCGCGGAGCTGGCCGAGCAGGGCGGCTCGGCGCTCCGGATCCTCCAGCGTCTGGCGCAGGCGGGCGATCTCCTCCGGGTTGGGCGCCGCCTCGGTCGGGGCCGGCGGGGCGGGCGTCGGGATCTGCGCCGACGCCGGGGGCGCGATTCCCCCCAGCGCGGCGGTCAGCAGGAGGAGGAGGGCGAGAAGGCCGCGCAGGGCGCGGAGGCGGGCGGCGGAAAGCCGTGGGGCACGGTCGTCGGAAGTCATCGTCCTCTGGTGGTTCCGGTTCTCGGGAAAGACCTTTGGAGCGGTCCGGTTCACGGGTCCAACCCAGGCCAACAGCGCCGGGCGCGGTTTGTCTTGCAACGCAGCAAGCGCGACATTTTGTCCGGAAGACCGGCCACATCGTCCCCCGCTCTTGCGTGCCAATCTAATATACTAGTATATATCTTAGCGAAGACCGGAAGCGCCCGCGCCCTGGCGCGCGGGCCGCCCGATCCGGCGCCCCCCTTTCCCACCGGCCCTGGCCGGCGCCGCCCCCGATCCCGTCCGGGGCCGCGAACACCAGCGGAGAACAGCATGTCCGTGAAGGTAGCGATCAACGGTTTTGGCCGCATCGGCCGTCTGGTTCTGCGGGCCATCTACGAGAGCGGCCGCAACGACGTGGAGGTCGTGGCGATCAACGACCTGGCCGACCTCAAGGCCAACGCCCACCTGCTGAAGTACGACAGCGTCCACGGCCGTTTCCCCGGCACGATCGAGACCCGCATCAATGAGAACGGGGGCGGCGAGCTGATCGTCAACGGCCACTCGATCAAGGTCGTGCAGGAGCGTGACCCGGCCAAGCTGCCGTGGAAGGATC
>NZ_JAUQTX010000273.1:0-8526 GCF_059803775.1 Azospirillum sp. UFLA03-27
GGCGGGGGGCAGGGGGGCGGACGCTTCGGCCAGCAGACGCGCCGGCACACGCCGGGCCTGCCGGGTCTGCGCACCGCACCGCCGCCCGGTCACCGCCGTCGCAACCCCGGCAATCTGGCCGCCGCGCGGGAGCGCGTTCTGCTCGCCGTGATCATCAATCATCCCGAGTTGTTTGATGAGTTGGGCGAATCGCTGGGCATGCTGCCGTTTCCCGACCGGGAACTGGAGGAATTGCGCCAAGCGGTCATCGGATTGCTTGCCGAACGGCGGGAAAACGACTCGGGACTTGACGCCGCATCGCTTTGTCGCCACTTGTCTTCCGCCGGCTATGATACCATTGTCCGCTCTCTGCTCAGCGAGTCGACCTATGTCCATGCCGGCTTTGCACGCCCGGATGCGTCCTCCTTGGACGCGAAACGGGGGTGGTGGCCGACATGGCATCACCTGCATCACAGGCAGGTGATGGCCGATTTGAGAGAAGCGGAGGCGGCTTTGGCCCGTGACAACAGCGAGGCAAACTTCGCGCGGGTCGTGGCCCTTCAACAGGAGGTCATCAGGTCCGGAATGGGTATGACGGATGACGAGGATCTCGACGATGCCTAGCGGCCGGCGCCGCCGGGCGTGGTGCGGAAGGGAAGGGCCGGAGAGAATGAGACCTGGAAGGGTCTGGCCGGACAAGGTCCGGAACGGTTCACAACCGGTTTAAGCAGGTGCGGATCGACAGCGGGGGGCCGCTGCGATGCGTGCTATGGGTTTTTATAATGGGGTAATGCGGGGGCATCGATCGCATGGCCACGAAAGCTGCGAACAGCGTTGAAGTTTCCGAAGCCCGGGACGAGGCCGGCGACGGCCCGCTCATGGACGGCATGGGTCTTGCCGTCAAGAAGATGATCGCCCGCGGCAAGGAGCGTGGCTACGTCACCTATGACGAGCTGAACGCTGCCCTGCCGCAGGATACGTCGTCTTCCGAACAGATCGAAGACACGATGGCCATGCTCTCCGAGATGGGCATCAACATCGTCGAATCGGAAGAGCAGGACGCGGAGGGCAACGCCAACGCCGACGGCGAGGGCGAAGGCCGGTCCGCCGGCAATCTGGACGACGACGACATCGGCCGCACCGACGATCCCGTGCGCATGTATCTGCGCGAGATGGGATCGGTCGAACTGCTGTCCCGCGAGGGCGAAATCGCCATCGCCAAGCGCATCGAGGCCGGGCGTGAGATGATGATCGGGGCGATTTGCGAATCGCCGCTGACCATCCGCGCCATCCTCGAGTGGCACGACGCCCTCATGGAAGGGAAGATGCTGCTGCGCGACATCATCGACCTGGACGCCACCTATGGCGGCGGCCCGGACGGTGAGGAAATCCCCGAAGGTCTGGCCGAGCCGGTGGAAGCCGCCCCGCAGGAGACCGAGGAGGAGCGTCCGCCGCGCCCCGAGGGCGAAAGCGAGGAGGAAGGCGACGAGGACGGCGACAACAGCCTGTCCCTGTCGGCCATGGAAGCCGCGCTGAAGCCGCAGGTCATCGAGACCTTCGAGAAGATCAAGACCACCTACGACAAGCTGCACAAGCTGCATGAGGGCCGCATCGCGGCCATCCAGCGCGGCGAGGACGTGGCCAAGCAGTCGGACAAGAAGTACGACAAGCTCAAGACCGAGATGGTCGAGCTGATGAACACGGTGCGCCTGAACAACCAGCGCATCGAGCAGCTTGTTGAGCAGCTCTACGCCTTGAACCGCAAGCTGACTGGCTTCGAAGGCAAGCTGCTGCGCATGGCGACCGACTGCCGCGTGAAGCGCGAGGACTTCCTCAACCACTATTTCGGGCACGAACTCGACCCGAACTGGCTGGAGCGCATCCGCGGCCTGAACCCCAAGACCTGGGGCAAGTTCTACGACAAGTACGAGGCCGACATCCGCAAGACGCGCGACGGCGTGTCGAGCATCTCGGATGAGGCCAAGCTGCCGATCAGCGAGTTCCGGCGCATCGTCTCCACCGTCCAGAAGGGCGAGAAGGAAGCGAGCCGCGCGAAGAAAGAGATGGTCGAGGCCAACCTGCGCCTCGTGATTTCCATCGCGAAGAAGTACACGAACCGCGGCCTGCAGTTCCTGGACCTGATCCAGGAGGGCAACATCGGCCTGATGAAGGCGGTGGACAAGTTCGAGTACCGGCGCGGCTACAAGTTCTCGACCTACGCGACGTGGTGGATCCGTCAGGCGATAACCCGCTCGATCGCCGACCAGGCGCGGACCATCCGCATCCCGGTCCACATGATCGAGACGATCAACAAGCTGGTCCGCACCAGCCGCCAGATGCTGCACGAGATCGGCCGCGAGCCGACCCCGGAGGAGCTGGCGGAACGCCTGATGATGCCACTGGAGAAGGTCCGCAAGGTCCTGAAGATCGCCAAGGAGCCGATCTCCCTCGAAACGCCGATCGGCGACGAGGAGGATTCGCATCTCGGCGACTTCATCGAGGACAAGAACGCGGTCCTGCCGCTCGACGCCGCCATCCAGGCGAACCTGCGCGAGACGACGACCCGCGTGTTGGCCTCGCTGACGCCGCGCGAGGAGCGTGTGCTGCGCATGCGCTTCGGCATCGGCATGAACACCGACCACACGCTGGAAGAGGTCGGCCAGCAGTTCAACGTGACGCGCGAGCGCATTCGCCAGATCGAGGCGAAGGCCCTGCGCAAGCTGAAGCACCCGTCGCGGTCGCGCAAGCTGCGCAGCTTCCTGGACACCTGAGGTTTCCGGGGCAGGCTCGATACAGACTGCGATCGTATGAAAAGCGGGGGACCTTCGGGTCCCCTGTTTTCATTTTGGGCTTTGGCCTCTGTCGAACGGGGTTGCATAAGCTTCCGGTTCTGGGCACATTCGGCATCCCTCGGTGGGGGCCTGTAGTTCAGCGGTTAGAACGCGCCGCTCATAACGGTGTTGTCGTCGGTTCGAATCCGGCCGGGCCCACCAATCCTTCAAGGGGGTGGCTGTCCCTGTAAGGGGAAAAGCACGTTGCTGGGAAAGCAGCCGGTCGGCCGCTCATTTCCCTACCGCCCATCGCAGCATCGTTGTTGATTGGCAGGATGCCGCCTTCTGCTGCAGGCGGTGCAAGATCGCGTCACCATTGTCCCAGCGCCACTTGCCGAAAACGACTAAAACGCCGTCGGATCGCCTGATCCAACCACGTTCAACGAAGCGTCATGGGAATTTTCATGAGAAGAGGAGAGTGGCGCGCCCGAAGAGATTCGAACTCCTGACCCCCAGATTCGTAGTCTGGTGCTCTATCCAGCTGAGCTACGGGCGCTTCTCTCTGCCGCGGCGTCGGCGAGGCCGTCGTCTGCGGTGGCGCGGTTTTTAATCGGGCCGTGACCGGAAGGCAACCAAAATCGTCCGGCTCGTGAAATTTTTCCGGCAAGGGGATGTCAGCCCTTTGACGGACTACAGAATGGCGGCGGTTGGGCTTACCTTGGCGTGGAGAGCGACCAGCCAGAAGGGCATTTGAGAACAGCTATGGGCATGACGTTTCTGAGCCGCGCCGTTATGGGGCCGGTGGGGTTGCTGACGGCGCTTTCCGTGACGGCAACGATCGGGGCGGCGGCAATCGCGACGGCACAGGCGGCGGACGACCGGTCCGGCGCCGCGGTGCTGGTGTCCGCGGCCATCGGCAACGAGGTCGTCCAGATGGTCGAACTCGGCCCGAAGGTCATCCAGGTGACCGTCAACGACCGCGTCGTCTACGAGGACCGCGAGGGGCGCACCCTGTCCTTCGTGAACGCCTACAACATGGAAGGGCGCTGGCTGGTGCTGCTTCAGGAAAGCGTGGACGGCAAATGCGCCGCGCGCTTCCGCGTGCTCGACCTCGGCGGAACCAAGGCCTCCGTCTCGCTGCCGTTCGGGACCTGCAGCGACGCGCCGAAGGTGGAGCAGGCCGACCGGACACTGACCGTTTCGCTGCCGGCTTCGGACGGAAAGAGCACGGCGGCCTGGAACTACCGGGACGGGATGCTCGTTCGCATGCGCTGAATGGAAAGGGAGCGGCGAGGACCGTGGGACATCTGAACCTCTGGCACGTCAACAAGGCGATCTCGCTTCTCGGCAGCACATCCTTCGTGCTGCCGGTGGCAGGCATCCTGATCGTGATGCTGTGGCGCCGCCATTCGGCGGTCTCGGCGGCGCGCTGGCTGGCCGTGCTGGCCATGCTGATGGGCTCGGTGGCGCTTCTGAAGATCCTGGGGCACGCCTGCGGCATCCGCCTGTTCGACGACCGGCTGACCAGCCCCAGCGGCCACGCCGCCCTCGCCGCCGCCGTCTATGGGGCGGTCGGGGTGATGGCGGCGCGCTCGCTGGACGGCTGGCGGCGTGGCGTGGTTGTCCTCGGCGCCCTCGGGTTGGTGGGGGGCGTCGCGGCATCGCGAATCCTGCTGCGCTATCATTCCGTGACGGAGGTGGTGGTCGGCCTCGTCCTCGGCGGGCTGGCAGTGGCGGCCTTCGCGCAGAGCTTCAACCGGATGACCCCGTCGCGCCTGAACCTCAGCCCGCTGGTCCTCGCCCTGGTCGTTCTGTTCGGCGTCGCCACCTACGCGCTCGGCGACCGCACCAACGCGGAGCCGATGCTGAAGCATTTCGCCTATCTGCTCCGTGAGGAATCCCCGGTCTGCGGCCCGATGCCGCCGCTGAACAGTTTCCTCGAACGGCTGTAACGGATGTTTTCCTTGTCGGATGCGACGTTCGTTCAGGGTTGGTCTTCCCTGGACTTGGCAACCGGAATGTTTGCCTTGCGGCATCGGTTGAGGGTTGAGAGCGGGCTTGCGACGGGGCATGGTGTGGGCTTATACCGACGCCCCCGTTCCTGACCCGTTCTGCCTTTTCGGTATCCCTTCCGGCCCATGTCGCTGTTCGGTTCCCTTCCTCGCGCCGCCACCACCGCCAGCGCGACGGTCTCCTTTTCGCAGGAGGATCTGGCGCGCGTCTTCGATGCGAAGACGCTGCAGCGCGGGCGCACGCTCATCCTGACCGGGGCGGTGACGCTCCTGGAGGCGGAAGCGCGGATCGCCGCCACGGTCACCGACCTCGGCCGGACGCTGTCGGTGACCGTCGTTCCGGTGCGCGGGCGCAGCCGGGTGGTCTTCGACAAGAGCTGCACCTGCGGGCGCAACGCCTGCGCCCATATGGCCGCGGCGGCGCTGATGACGCTGGATGCCCGCCCGGAAGGGCGGCAGATGTCCCTGTTCGACGCGCCCCCGGCGGCGGAGCCCCCGGCGCTCCAGGCGCTTCCCGATCAGGCCCCTGCACCGGTGCCGCTTCCGGAACCGGTGCCGCCACCACCACCCGATCCGGTGCTCAGTGTCCGCTGGACTCTGGAGCCGGGCAAGGACGACGCGGCCATGTTCGTCTCCGCCGTCATCGCGGTGGAGGGGGCGGGGGAGGGCGACGACGTCTCCACCCCGGCCAGCCCGCGCGACGTGCTGGCCCGCGCGCCGCGCAGCCTGGACGGCGACGTGGACCGCGCCATTGCCCGGATGCTCGGCGGCGGCGGGGTGGTGCGCACGCCGGTCGCCAAGAGCCGCGGCGACGTGGTGGACCGCATCCTGCGCCGGCTGCTCGGCTGCGGGCGGCTGCGCTGGCGCGGCGGCACAGTGCTGGCGGAGGGGGCAGGGATGACCATCCGCGCCTTCCGCGACCCGGCGACGCGCAAGCTGCGCCCGACCGGCCTGCCGCCCGGCGCCGCGCTGATCAAGGGGCTGGGCTATTGGTGCGTCGATCCGAAGGCCGGCACCGTCTGCCCCGTCGAGTTGCAGGTCGTCGAGGTGCCGAAGCCCAAGGCCGCGGTTCCCCCGCCCGCCGCCAAGGCGGCGCCCACGAAGGCGGCACTCCTAAAGGCCTCCGCCCGGCCCGCGCCGGTGCGATCGGCGCCCGAGCGTCCGGACTTCCCGGCGGCCTCCGCTTTTGCCGCGGGCATGCCCGGCGGCGTGCGCATGGGCTCCGACCCCGCCGCCACCATCGTCGAGCGCGACCCGCGCGTCGTCGCCCGGCTGGGCCGAGTGGTGTCGCCGGACGGCGGTCTGGTGGACGTGCTGCGGCTGGCCTTCGACTACGGCGAGGACGATTCGCCGTCGGAGATCGAGCCCGACGACCAGCGCCAGTTCGCCCGCGTCGAGGAGCCCGCCGGGGCGGTCTTCGTCCGCCGCGACAAGGCGCTGGAGCAGGGGGCGCTGGACCGGCTGGCCGCCTTCGGCTTCGCCCAGGCGCGCATCGAGCCGCCCAAGGGCCAGTTGAACGCCCGCGGCACCCGCGTGCACTGGCTGACCGGCAAGGACGCCGATGAGCGCTGGTCGGCCTTTCTGAAGACCGAGGTGCCGGCCCTGCGCAAGGACGGCTGGACCGTCGAGATCGGCGCCGACTTCGGCACCCGCGTCGTCGAGGCGAACGAGGATGTCGCGGTCGCCGTGCGCGATTCCGGCGACGGCTGGTTCGACCTCGACGTCGGCGTGGAGATCGACGGCGAGCGCCGCGCCCTGCTGCCCATCCTGGCGACGCTGATCGAGCGCGGCGGCATGGAGGCGACCCGCGTCATCGACGGGCGCGCCCATCTGGTGCTGGACGACGGCAACGTGCTGGCCCTGCCGGCGGAGCGGGTCGAGCGGTTGATGAGCGTCCTGGAATCGATGCTCGACAGCGGGCGGCGGCTCGACGACACGCTGAAGGTGCCGCTGACCGAGGCCGACGGCCTGCTGGACATCGACGACCTGATCGCCCGGCGCACCGAGGACACCGGCCAGATCGACCGCTACCTGCGCACCATCCAGGAGCAGGAGATGCCGGCGGAGATGGACCCGCCGCCGGGCTTCCAGGGCACGCTGCGCGACTACCAGCGCGTCGGCCTCGCTTGGATGCAGGGGTTGCGGGCCAACCGGGTGGCCGGCATCCTGGCCGACGACATGGGCTTGGGCAAGACGGCCCAGACGCTGGCCCACATTGCCATGGAGGAGAAGGAGGGCCGGCTGACCGACCCCTGCCTCGTCGTCGTTCCGACCAGCCTCGTCCCCAACTGGGTGGCCGAGGCGCAGCGCTTCACGCCGCACCTGCGGGTGGTCGTGCTGCACGGGCTGGACCGGCACGAGAAGCTGGGCGACCTCGACCGCGCCCACATCGTGGTGACCACCTACGGCGTGGTCGGCCGCGACGTCGAGGTGCTGAAGCGCCGGGACTGGCACATGCTGATCCTCGACGAGGCGCAGGCCATCAAGAACCCGGACAGCAAGGCGACCCGTGCCGTCTGCGCGCTGAACGCCCGCAATCGACTCTGCCTGTCCGGCACGCCGGTGGAGAACAATCTCGGCGAGTTGTGGAGCCAGTTCGCCTTCCTGATGCCCGGCCTGCTCGGCGACCGCAAGGAGTTCGGGCGCCGCTACCGCACGCCTATCGAGAAGCGCGCCGACGGCACCCGCGCCAAACAGCTGATGCGCCGCATCCGCCCCTTCCTGCTGCGCCGCACCAAGGAGGCCGTGGCCAAGGAGCTGCCGCCGAAGACCGAGGTGGTGGTGCGCATCGACTTGGAGCCGGCGCAGCGCGACCTCTACGAGACCATCCGCCTGTCGGTGAACGAGACGGTGCGGGCGGCGCTGGCGGTCAGCGGCGTGTCGCGCAACGCCATCACCATCATCGACGCGCTCCTGAAGTTGCGGCAGGTTTGCTGCGACCCGCGTCTGGTCAAGATCCCCGCCGCCGGCAAGGTGAAGGAGACCGCGAAGCTCGACGCCCTGACCGACATGGTGCTGGAGATGGTGCCGGAAGGCCGGCGTATCCTGATCTTCTCGCAGTTCACCTCCATGCTCGACCTTATCAAGCTGCGGTTGGAGGAGGCGAAGATCGGCTATGTCGAGCTGACCGGGCGCACGCTGGACCGCGCGGAGCCGGTAAACCGCTTCCAGAACCGCGAGGTGCCGGTCTTCCTCATCAGCCTGAAGGCGGGCGGGCGCGGCTTGAACCTGACGGCGGCGGACACGGTGATCCACTACGATCCCTGGTGGAACCCGGCGGCGGAGGATCAGGCGACCGACCGCGCCTACCGAATCGGGCAGGACAAGCCGGTCTTCGTCTACAAGCTGATCGCCGCCGACACGGTGGAGGAGCGCATCCTCGACCTGCAACGGCGCAAAGGAAACCTGTCCGACGCAACCATCGAGGGCAGCGGTCTCATCAGTGCACTTGAAGGCGGGGACATCGACTATCTGCTGGGTAGGGCGGCGGACTGACCGCACCCTCGGGATTACCGCCCTTCCCGGTCTGGCCTTTGCGGCACCATGGCATAGATCCTTG
The DNA here is from genome assembly GCF_059803775.1 of Azospirillum sp. UFLA03-27. NCBI lineage: Bacteria > Pseudomonadati > Pseudomonadota > Alphaproteobacteria > Rhodospirillales > Azospirillaceae > Azospirillum > Azospirillum sp. UFLA03-27. The sequence goes on from NZ_JAUQTX010000273.1 coordinate 8,322, forward strand.
ACGACGAAAGCATTGCGTTCGTTTCCCTTGCAACGGGGAGGGCCATGGCATCGACGAAGCGGGACACCGCACCCGATCCGGAACGGCTCATCGGCGCGTGGCGCGATGCCGCCGCGGACGCCCGCCGTTGGCGTGACGATCCGGACCGCGTGGCCGCCCTGAAGGCGGCGCGCACCCGGCTGCACCAACCGCCACCGCCGCCGCC
>NZ_JAUQTX010000274.1:0-8525 GCF_059803775.1 Azospirillum sp. UFLA03-27
CTTCCAGCGCGCGGCCCAGCCGCAGGGCGTGGGCGGGGGTGAGCCCCTGGTTGGCGTCCACCATCAGGGCGATGTCCGGGCCGATGACGTCGCGCACCGCCTCGATCCGGGCGATGTCGTCCTGCCAGCGCTTGGAGCCGAGGCGCAACTTCATCGCCCTGAAGCCCTGCTCGACGAAGGCCCGCGCCTCCGCCCGGAGTTCGTCCAGCCCGGAGGACAGCCAGAGTCCGCCGCTGGCATAGACCGGAACGCGCTCGCGATGGGCGCCGAACAGCCGGTAGAGCGGCTGGTTGGCCACCTTCCCGATGATGTCCCAGCAGGCGACGTCGATGGGCGTCATGGCGTGCAGCGCGAGCCCGGCCTGTCCGCAGAAGTTCAGATGGCGGAACAGGTCGGCCCACAGCGCTTCCACCTGGAACGGATCGCGGCCGATCACTTTCGGCTTCAGGCTGGCGGTCAACTGGGCGATGGCGCGCAGGCGGTCCATGCCGAAGCAGAAGCCATAGCCCTCGCCGACCACCCCCTCATCGGTCCGCACGGTCACGAGGAGGCATGACACCGTGCTGATTTCGTGGATCGCCGTGCGCAACGGCCGTTCCAGGCGCAGGTCCACCGCCGCCAATTCGATGTCGGAAATGCGCAAGCCCTACCTCCCTGCTGTCACGCCCCATCGGTGCGACGAGGGCGCCGACCGTTTGCGATGGCGATTGTTCTTGTTCCTCATGGTTGTCTGACGCCGCTTTCATTGCAAGAACTTTTTCATTTTTGGCTGATTTGGCTTCAGTTTTTTGGTGGCTGGTGAGCGTGCGCATCGTGGCGTCTGATGGTTGGGCCGTGCCGCAATGCGATCTGGAAGGCCGAACTCCCAGCAGTGCGTTGCGTCTCCGGCGAACTGTCTCTTCATGCCCGCGTGGCGGGTCGGGTGCCTGAATGAGCGCAGTCATCGACATAATTTTGGCGCTGGATGAAAAACATCTTGCGAAATAATGTTCGTTTCGATGATGATCAGCGAAAAGCACGATACACAAAACGGGAGGAACCATGAGCACGCACCGGAATCCCATCCGTATCCATCTTGGCCGTTCGGGGCTGGGCGCCGGCCTCGCCTTGGCGCTCGGCCTGCTTGCCGGCACAGCCAGCGCCGACTCCTCGCCGATCAAGATCGGCTGGCTGTCCTCGTTGACCGGTCCGCTGTCGTCGGCGGCCATCGCCGAGAACCAGGGCGTCCAGTTCGCCGTCAACGAGATCAACAAGGCCGGCGGGATCAACGGCCGGAAGATCGAGCTGATCACCCGCGACACCGCGGGCGACCCGACCAAGGCGGTGAATTTCGCACAGCAGCTCGTGCTCAGCGAGAAGGTCGACTTCGTCATCGGTCCGGTGAACTCCGGCGAATCGCTGGCGACCGTCCCGATCCTCGCCCGCGCCGGCGTGCCCAACATCATCATCGGCACGGTCGACGAGCTGACCGACCCGCAGAAGTACCCGCGCGCCTTCCGTGCCATCGCCACCAACGAGCAGTGGATCAGCAGCGCCAACACCTACGCCATCAAGACCCTGAAGCGGAGCAAGGTGGCGATCATCGGCGACACCACCGGTTACGGCACGTCGAGCGCCAAGAAGGCGGAGGCCCTGCTGGCGGACGCCGGGATCAAGCCGGTCTACAGCGTGCTGATCGACGCCAACAAGACGGACCTGACCGACGAGATGACCAAGGCGCGCGCCGCCGGTGCCGACGTGGTCATGCCCTGGTCGGCGGCCACCGGTCTGCTGGCGCGGGTCCTGAACGCGCGGGGCAACATGCAGTGGGACGTTCCCGTCGTCGGCCATCCGGCCATTATGGGCCTGCCGATCAAGGGTCTGCTGAACAAGCCCGACTATTGGGAAAAGACCTACGCCGCCGGCTACGCCAGCACGACCTACGGCCCGGACGGCAAGCTGCCCGAGGCGACGAGCGCCCTGATGGAGAAGATGCGACCGGAGTTCGGCGGCACCATCAACTTCACCTTCTGGTGGGTCACGCTGGGCTACGACACCGTCAAGATCATCGAGCACGCCGTGAAGACCGCGGGCTCGACGGACAAGGCCGCGGTGCAGAAGGCGCTGGAGAACACCCAGGGGCTGAAGGGCAGCTACGCCGACTACAGCTGGGGACCGAACCAGCGCAACGGATTCCCGGATGCCAGCATCGTGATCAACCGCGCCAACACCTTCAAGGACGGCAGCTTCGAGGCCGCCCCGCACTGATCCGGCGGCAGGGCTCTGGCAGCAGGGCCATGGCGCGACCCACCGTCGCGCCATCACGGATATCCACGGCAATTCACAAACGGATGGCAGGATGCTTACCGTTCTTGTGTCGGGGCTGGCGATCGGCGCGCTCTACGCGGCGACGGGCCTCGCCTACAACATCATGTTCTCGACCTCGAAGGTCCTGAGCGTGACGACCGGCCACATCTGCATGCTGGGCGGTGTCTTCGGTGCCTATTTCATGCTCGATTTCGGGCTTCCGGCGCCGGTGGCGCTGGTCGGCGCGGTGCTGGTCGGGGCGGGCTTCGGCCTGCTGACCGAGGTCATCGCGATCCGCCGCGTTTTGGCCCGCTCCGACGAGCATCTGTGGCTGCTCAGCACGCTGGCGCTGGCGACCATGGTGCAGCAGGCGGTCGGCCTGTGGTGGGGCACCGAGCCGCGCCCCTTCCCGCGCCTGTTCGACCAGGACTTCACAGCGGGCGTCCTTGACCAGAAATACTGGCTGCCCATCGCCGCGGTGGTCGCGATGGCGCTCGGCCTCGAATTCTTCTACCGGCGGACGATGTACGGCAAGGTGTTCCAGGCCGTGTCGGAGGATGCCTTCGCCGCCCGCGCCCGCGGCATCGCCACCGACCGCACCCGCGCCCTGTCCTTCGCCATCGCCGGCGCACTCGGCGGCTTGGCCGGCTTCGCGGCAGGCCAGCTGACCTTCGCCTTCTTCGCGCTGGGCCTCACCCTCACCCTGTACGGCTTCATCGCCCTGGCGGTGGGCGGGTTGGGCAGCAACGTCGGCGCCCTGGTCGGCGGCGTCGCGCTCGGCCTGTTCCAGACGGTGGCCACCTACCTGTTCGGCGGCGAGTACCAGCAGACCATCGCGGTCGGCCTGCTGATGGTCGTGCTTCTCGTCAAACCCGAAGGTCTCTTCGGCTCCAAGAAGGTGCGCCCGGTATGACGGCATCCCCCCTTCCGCGTGTCGGCGCGCTCGCCATCGGCGTCATTGCGGCGGCAACCCTGCCCCTGTGGGTCGGCGACTTCTACCAGCTCCACCTCGCCGCGCTGATCGGCGTCTACTGGGTGCTGATCGCCGGGCTCAACCTTGTCGTCGGCTACACCGGCCAGCTGTCCATCGGCCATGTCGGGCTGCTGTCCATCGGCTCCTACACCTTCGCCATCGTGGTCGGGCGCTATGGGGTCGATCCGCTGGTGACGCTGGCGCTGGCCGGCGCGCTGGGAGGGCTGTGCGGCTTCCTGCTGGGCCTGCCGTCGCTGCGCCTTCCCGGCTTCTACTTCGCCATGGCGACCATGGCCTTCGCGCTGATCATGGCGGAGCTGTCGCTGGCCCAGGGCGACCTGACGGGCGGCGGCGCCGGCCTGCCGGTTCCGGCCTTCAACGCACCCTTCGACACGCCGCCGGGCTTCTACTGGCTGGTCCTGCTGGTCGCCGGGCTGATCACCTGGATGACCTGGAACGTCGCCCGGCTGATGTGGGGCCGGGGGCTGATCGCGCTGCGCGACAGCGAGGTCGCCGCCGCCGCCGTGGGCGTGCCGGTCTTCCGGCTGAAGCTGACGGTCTTCACCTTCAGCGGGGTCACCGCGGGGATCGGCGGCGCGCTGTTCGCCTCCTTGCAGAGCTACATCACCCCGGACACCTTCATCTTCGAACTCGGCCTGTTCTTCTTCGTCTGCATCATCATCGGCGGGCGCGGCAGCATCCTCGGCCCCTTCGTCGGCACGGTGGTCCTGACCGCCCTGCCGGAGATGGTGGCGCCGCTCGCCAAGCTGGGGAACTTCTTCTACGGGCTTCTGCTGCTGGCCGTGGTGCTGGTGGTGCCGGAGGGCATCGGCCACCTCATCAAGACGGTGATCGCCCGCTTCCAGAAAAAGCAGCCGGACTCCCAGGGCGTGCAGCCCGACATCGGGCGCCTGGTCACGGCCATCCAACGGGGGCACGCATCATGAGCACGCTGGTTGCCGACAATGTGAGCAAACGCTTCGGCGGCGTGACGGCGCTCAGCAACGTCTCGCTGGAACTGCGGGAGGGCGAGATCCATGGCCTGATCGGCCCGAACGGCAGCGGAAAGACGACCCTGCTCAACCTGCTGAGCGGCTTCTACCAGACCGACGAGGGCGACGTCCGGCTGGACGGCGAATCGCTCGCCCGTTCGCCGGTGCAGCGGCGCCCCCGCGTCGGGGTGGCCCGCACCTTCCAGAAGCCCCGCCTGCTGGGGAGCCTCAGTGTGCTGGACAACGCCATGCTGGGCGGCTGGTGCGACACGCGGGCGGGCTTCCTGGAGACCGCCCTGGCGCTGCCACGGGCGCGGCGGGAGGAACGGGACTTGCGCGAACGGGCGGAGGAGCTGCTGCACGGCGTCGGCCTCGGCTACGCCATCCACCGCCGGGCGAGCCTGCTCGACCACGCCGAACAGCGGTTTCTGGAGATCGCGCGCGGCCTCGTCATGCGCGCCCGCTTCATCCTGCTCGACGAGCCGGCGGGCGGCCTGACCGAGACCGAGATCGAGCATCTCGCCGACATCCTCGCCGCGCTGCGCGACGCCGGGGTCGGCGTCCTGCTCGTGGAGCACCACACCGACTTCGTGTTCAGCGTCTGCGACCGCGTCACCACGCTGAACCTCGGGCGCATGATCAAGCACGCCACCCCGGCGGAAGTGCGCAGCGACCCCGAAGTCATCCGCGTCTATCTGGGAGCGTGAGATGCACATGGGCTCAGTCAACCGACCCAACCCGATCCTGCTCGACGTGGTCGACCTGCACGTCGCCTACGGCAAGGCCGAGGTCGTGCACGGCGCCTCCTTCCGCGTCCATCGCGGGGAGTTTGTCGTCCTGCTCGGCCGCAACGGCGCCGGGAAGAGCACGATGCTGCACGCGATCTCCGGCCTGATCCCCAAGAAGGGCGGGCGCGTCACCCTGGCCGGGGCGGAGATCGGGGCCGCCGCGCCGCGCGACATCGTGCGGTCCGGGGTCGTCCAGGTGCTGGAGGGGCACCGCGTGTTCGGCGGCCTGTCGGTGGAGGACAATCTCCTGCTCGGCACCTACGCGAAGGCGTCGCGCGGCGACCGCACCAAGCTCGACCGCATCTACGCCCTGTTCCCGGAGCTGGCCGAGCGCCGCCACCAGCAGGCGTCGCGCCTCAGCGGCGGGCAGCAGCAGATCCTGGCGGTGGGGCAGGGGGTGATCGGCGATCCGACGCTGCTGATCCTGGACGAGCCGTCCGGCGGTCTGGCGCCCATCGTCATCGACCGCATCCTCGACGTCGCGAGCGAACTCTGCAAGGCCGGCATGGCGATCCTGCTGGTCGAGCAGCTCGTCGAGAAGGCGCTGCGCCACGCCGACTACTGCTACCTCACGGAAACCGGGCGGATCGTCGGCTCCGGCACGCCGGCCGAGGTGCAGAGCAGCGACCTGTTGCAGCGCGTCTATCTGGGCGGCGCGCATTAGGCCGGGACGTGGTCCCCGCGCGCGGTAGTCCCCTTCCCATCGCGAGACGATCATGAACATCACGTCCATCGAGGCGATTCCGATCGCCATCCCCTACCAGCACAATGGCCCGACCACCGGCTTCGGCGGCGCGGTGTGGACCACGGCCAACTACCTCATCGTCCGCGTCGAGACGGACGAAGGGCTGACCGGCTATGGCGAAGCCTTCGGCTACAACGTCATTCCCGTCACCAAGCTGTTCATCGAGCGCAATCTGGCGCCGCTCGTCGTCGGGCGCGACGCGACGGACATCGCCGGGCTGATGGAGGACCTGAAGAAGACGCTGCACATCTTCGGGCGCGGCGGCACGGTCCAGTACGCGCTGAGCGGGCTGGACATCGCCCTGTGGGACCTGGCCGGCAAGCGCGCCGGTGTGCCGGTGTGGAAGCTGGCTGGCGGCCATGCGCGCGGCGAGATCCCGGTCTATGCCAGCCTGATGCGGCTGAGCGAACCGGACCTCGTTGCCGCCTCCTGCGCCCAGGCGCTCGACCGCGGCTACCGTGAGATCAAGCTGCACGAGAAGACCGTGGAGGCGGTCGCCGCCGCCCGCCGCACCGCCGGCGACGGGGTGGAGCTGATGCTGGACGTGAATTGCGCCTGGAGCCCCGGCGCGGCGATCGAGATGGCGCAGAAGCTGGCCCCGCACCGGCTGAAATGGCTGGAGGAGCCGGTCTGGCCACCGGAGGACCTGGATGGGCTGGTGCGGACGCGCCGCGCCGCCGCGGTCCCCATCGCGACCGGCGAGAACACGCCGAACGCCTGGGCCTTCAAGGCTCTGGCGACCTGCGAGGGGATCGACTTCCTGCAACCCAGCGTCACCAAGGTCGGCGGCATCACGGAATTCCTGCGGGTCGGCGCCCTGGCCGAGCTGAACGGGCGGACGCTCGCCCCGCACTCGCCCTATTCCGGGCCGGGCTTCCTGGCGACCCTGCACATGGCGGCGGTCTTCGCCGGAATGGGGGCGATCGAGCGGCTCTACATCGATCTGGAGGCGCCGGTGTTCGGCGCGATCGGCCTGCCGCGGCCCGACGGCACCATCGCCATTCCCGACGGTCCCGGCCTTGGCGCCGATCCCGACCCGGAGGTCCTGCGCCGCTACCGGCTCGACCTGTGAGGTCGGCACGGCGCAAGCGGGCAGACGACGGACCGCCCTCGGGAACCGGACATGGGGAGACACAGCGGTGAGTGATACCAGCCAGATCCTGGTCGACACGGCGACCAGACTGTTTGAGGAAACCTTTACCCCCCGGCAGCTCGCCCTGGCGGAAACCGGGCGGTGGCTCGGGACGGAGTGGCAGGCGGTCGAGGACATGGGATTGCCGCTGGCCCTGGTGCCGGAAGATGCCGGCGGCTTTGGCCTGCCGGTGGAGGAGGCGCTGAACCTGATCCGTCTCGCGGGGGCCTTCGCGGTGCCCTTGCCGCTGGCCGAAACCATGCTGGCGAACCGCATCCTGGCCAGTGCCGGGCTGAAGCTTCCCGGCGGGCCGGTGACGCTGGCGCCGGTCCGACCAGACGACCGGTTGACCCTGGAGCGGCGGAGCGGCGGGTGGCTGCTCTCCGGGACGGCGCAGCGGGTGCCCTGGGGCCGCGCCGCCGCGATCATGGTCCTGGCCGAGCATGACGGGCAGACCTTGGTCGCCCTGGTCCCGGCGGGACAGGCGGAGGTCACGCCCGACGTCAATCTGGCGAACGAGCCCCGCGACACCCTGCGTTTCGCAATGGTGCTGCCGGCCGAGCGCGTTGCACCGTCGCCCGGCGTTGCGGCGGCGGACCTGCGCCGGCTGGGCGCCGCCCTGCGCAGCCTCGGCATGGCCGGGGCGCTGGGCCGCATCCTGGAGATGACCACCGCCTACGCCAACGAGCGCAGCCAATTCGGGCGGCCCATCGGCAAGTTCCAGGCAATCCAGCAGCATCTGGCGGTGCTCGCCGGGCAGGCCGCCGCCGCCCGCGCCGCCGGGGACATCGCGGCGGAGGCGGTGGCGCAGGGCGCCCCGGCGCTGCCCATCGCGGCGGCGAAGGTCCGGTGCGGCGAGGCCGCCGGGATCGCCGCGGCCATCGCCCATCAGGTCCACGGCGCCATGGGGTTCACCCACGAGCACAGCCTGCATTTCCTCACCAAGCGCCTGTGGTCCTGGCGCGATGAATTCGGCGGCGAGGGGGAGTGGAGCCGTCTGATCGGGCGAGAGGTGGCGCGGGCGGGGGCCGACGGTCTCTGGCCGCTCGTCACCGCCGCCTGATGACCATTCCCTGATCCCCTGGCCCTGATCCCAGGGCCCCGCCGCGCCGCCGAGGAAGCGAAGCCATGGATTTGATCGATTTTCCGCCCCCTCCCGCCCAAGACGTCGAGGCGTTGCGCGCCGAGGTGCGCGCCTTCCTGGCGGAGGAACTGGCGACCCGCCGTCCGCAGGATCGCGCCCGCTCCTGGAGCGGCTTCGACGCCGATTTCAGCCGCAAGGTCGGCGCGCGCGGCTGGATCGGCATGACCTGGCCCAAGCGCTACGGCGGGCACGAGCGCAGCGCCCTGGAGCGTTACGTCGTGCTGGAGGAGATGCTGGCCGCCGGTGCGCCGGTTGCCGCCCACTGGTTTGCCGACCGCCAGAGCGGTCCGCTGCTGCTGAAGGTCGGCAGCGAGGAGCAGCGGCGGACCCTTCTGCCCCGCATGGCTGCCGGGGAATGCTGTTTCTGCATCGGGATGAGCGAGCCGGATTCCGGCTCAGACCTCGCTGCGGTCCGGACGCGCGCCGTGCCGGTGGAGGGAGGCTTCGTCGTCAACGGCACCAAGC
>NZ_JAUQTX010000275.1:0-8463 GCF_059803775.1 Azospirillum sp. UFLA03-27
GTTATAGTCTCGTGGGCTCGGAGATGTGTATAAGAGACAGCCCATGCCCGATGACTCCACACCCCTGCGCACCCCCGTCTCCGCTGGGACGATGGCTCCGGCCGCCCTGCCGCCATCGGTCCTGCTGGTGGCGATGAGCTATTGGCCGGAACCGGCCGGCAGCGCGCCGATGATGACCGACCTCGCCACCGCCTTCGCCGCGGCGGGGACGGACATGACCGTGCTGACCGCCCGCCCCAACTATCCGGGCCAGGCCATCTACGACGGCTACGCCGATGGGGCCGAGGACCGCCGCACCGTGAACGGCGTCCGCATCGAGCGGCTGTTCACCATCCCGCCGAAGGGCGGCGGCATGAAGGGCCGGCTGATCCACGAGGGGGTGCTGCACGCCGGCTTCCTGGCGGCGCGCGCCCGCGGGCGAGTCGAGCGGCACAAGGCGGTGCTGTCGCTCTGCCCCTCCATCTTCAGCGTCGCCGTCGCCGACCGCTTCCGCGCGCCGGGCGGGCGGCACATCGCCATCGTCCACGACATCCAGTCGGGCCTCGCTGGCGCGCTGGGGATGGGCGGCGGGGCTGCGCTGAAGGCCATCCAGGCGGTGGAGCGCACCGCGCTGAACCGCGCCGACGGCATCGTCGTGCTGTCGGAGGCGATGGCCGACGTGCTGCGCGACCTCGGCGTGCGGCGGCCGATCACGGTCATCCCGCCCCATGTCGACGCCGAGGCCGTCCGCCCCCTGCCCCGGCCCGAGGGCCAGCCGCCGACCGTGCTCTACAGCGGCGCCTTCGCCCGCAAGCAGGGGCTGGACCAGGTGCTGGAGATGGCCCGCCACCTCCACGCGCTGCGCCCCGACGCCCGCGTTCTGCTGCGCGGCCAGGGCGGGCTGGAGGAGGAGCTGAAGGCCCAGGCCAAGGCGATGGCGCTGCCCAACGTGGAGTTCGCCCCGCTGATCGCCTCCGACCGCCTCGCCGAGGGGCTGGCCGAGGGCGACGTGCATCTGGTGCCGCAGCGTCCGGAGGGGGCGGCCTTCGCCATGCCGGGCAAGGCGGTGACCATCCTGTCCGCCGGACGGCCCTTCGTCTGCACCTGCCTGCCGGGCTCGGCGCTCGACCGGCTGGGGACGGAGATCGACGCCTTCCTGCGCACCCCGCCCGACGCGCCGGAGGCCATGGCGCAGGCCGTGGCCGACCTGTTGAACGATCCCGCCCGGAGCGCGGCCATGGGCCGCCGGGGCCGTGCCTGGGTGGAGGGCAACGCCAGCCGCAGCGCCGTCCTGGCGCGCTACGCCGCGCTGCTGCTGGGAGACGACGCCGCATGACGAAGCCCGCCCTGGTCTTTTCCTGGGAGATGTTCGGCCCCTACCACATGGACCGGCTGGAGGCGGTCGGGCGGCGGCTCGGCCATCTCTACGACGTGGTCGGTCTGGAGGTCGGGTCGAAGTCCCACACCTACGCCTGGGACTCCACCGGGGAGGGGCAGCATTTCCGCAAGGTCACGCTGTTCCCCGGGCGTTCCAAGGCCGACATCCCGTCCTTCCAGGTCTACCGCGCCCTGCTGCGCGAATGCCGCAAGGCGGGGGCCAGCCACGTCTTCCTGTGCCATTACGAGGAGCCGGACGTCTTCGCCCTGGCGGTGACGATGCGGCTGATGGGCCGGCGCGTCGTCAACATGAACGCCTCCAAGTTCGACGACAAGCCGCGCGTCCTCTGGCGCGAGGCGCTGAAGTCCCTGCTCTACAAGCCCTATCAGGCGGCGATCGGGGGAAGCCATCGCACCGTCGACTACTACCGTTTCCTGGGGCTGCCCAAGGACCGGCTGTTCATCGGCTACGACACCCTGTCGCTGGACCGGGTGCGCCGTCTGTCCGGCATGACCCCGGCCCCGGACGGCGTGCCCTTCGCCGAGCGGCACTTCACGATCATCGCCCGCTTCGTGCCGAAGAAGAACCTGTTCCGCGCGGTCGAGGCCTACGACCTCTACCGCCGGCTCGCCGGAGACGCGGCGCGGCCCCTCCACCTCTGCGGCTCCGGCCCGCTGGAGGCGGACCTGCGGGCGGAGGTCGCCCGGCGCGGGCTGGAGGGGCACATCCTTTTCCGCGGCTTCCTTCAGGAGAAGGGGATCGCGGAGACGCTGGGCTCCACCCTGTGCCTGCTGCTGCCCTCGCTGGAGGAGCAGTTCGGGCTGGTGGTGAACGAGGCGCTGGCGATGGGCGTGCCGACGATCCTGTCCGACCAGTGCGGCGCCCGCGACGTGCTGATCCGCAGCGGGCTGAACGGCCACATCGTCGAGCCCGACAACCCGGAGGGGCTGGCCCGCCACATGCTGTCCGTCGCGTCGGACGAGGCGGAATGGCGCCGCCTCAGCCTCAACGGCCGCCCATTCCAGGCGCTGGCCGACGCCGGCTATTTCGCGGAGGCCGTGGAGAAGGCCCTGCACAGCCTGGGCGCCCGCAAGGATGCCGACCAGGGCGCCGCCCAAAGCACCGATGAAAGCGCCCGCAAGGGCACTCGTGAAAGCGAAGCCTGATGACCGACCGCCGCAACACCCCCCACATCGTCGTCTCGGGCCGCCTTCCCCCGCCCATGGACGGGATGAGTCGGGTCACCGCCCTGGTGCTGGACCGCCTGCGCGATCGCGGGCCGGTGCAGGCCACGGTGGAGGTCGCGGACCTGTCGCCGGGTTGGAACGGCGGCGGCCTGCGCTACCACGCGGCCAAGGCCACGCGCGTCCTGCTGGCGGGCCTACGGCTGGCGGCCGGGGCGACGATCCCCGGACGGCGTTTCTACATGCCCGTCGATTCGGGGCTGGGGATCTTCTACACCGCGGCGCTGGCCGGAACGGCGCGGCTGTTCGGCTATGAACGGACGCTGCACCACCATTCCTTCGCCACCATCTCCAAACCTACGTGGCGGATGAGCCTGCTGACCCGGCTGGCCGGCACGGACTGCATGCATGTGCTGCTCTGCCCGGCCATGCAGGCGCGGTTCCAGGCGCTCTACCCGGCGGCGAAGACGGCGATGAGCGTCTCCAACGCCATCTTCACCCCGCCGGTGCCGCGGCCGCGCCACGGCAAGTCCGGACCGCTGCGCATCGGCCACCTGTCCAACCTGTGCGCCGACAAGGGGCTGGACACGCTGTTCACCCTGCTGCGCGCCCTGCGGTCGGAAGGGGTGGACGTCAAGCTGGTGCTCGCCGGGCCGGGGCTGGGGCGCATGGACAATGCGCTGGTCGCGGCGGGGCTGGTGGCCTTCGACGGCGACGTGGAGTATCGCGGCCCGGTGGACGACGACGCCAAGGCAGCCTTTTACCGCGACATCGACGTCTTCGTCTTCCCCACCCGCTACCGCAACGAGGCGCAGCCGCTGGTGCTGTTCGAGGCGATGGCGGCGGGCGTGCCGGTGCTGGCCTATGACCGCGGCTGCATCGGCAGCGACATTCCCCGTCCCGGCCTCGTCCCGCAGGACCGGGATTTCATCCAGGCGGTGCTCCCGGCGTTGCGCCTGTGGGCCAAGGACCGCGACGCGCTGGCGCTGGCCTCCGAGCAGGCCCACGCCCGCGCCCGCGCCGCCCACGAGTCCGGGCACAGCGGCCTCGACGCGTTGCTCGACCGCATCGCCGGCCCGCTGCCCGAAGCCGCCGGAACCGCCGTCCGGCCAAAACGCGCCATGGGCTGAGCGCCCTCACACCCAGCGCGCCGCCATCACCCCCATGCGGGACAGCAGCACCGCCAGCCACGCCAGCGCGCGGGCGGTCCAAGGCGGCGCCGGGTCGAGGCGGGCGGCGTCGCGGGCGTGGAGACGCTCGTCGAGGCGGCAGGCCTCCAGCAAATTCAACAGATCCGGATCGGGAGCGAGCCGCCGCGCCAGGGCGATCTGCCGGGCGTAATGCCCGTCCACCCACGCCTCCACCCCGGCAACCACCGCGTAGAAATAGGGCGGGCCGAGCCAAGCCGGCAGCCCGCCCATCACCCGGCCCGACCAACGCCAGAAGGCCAGCGGCGCGCTGCGCTTCTCTGGCGGCAGGACCGCCTCGAACAGCCGCAGGTGCCGCCGCTCGACCCTTCGGTGGGACGCGGCGAAGCGCAGGACGTCCGGATCGGAGGTGGCGCCGGCGACGCCGTCGTAGAGGGAAACCGCCACGGTCTCGCCGACATGGCTGGCGCGCAGCTCGCGCAGGATGCGCGGCGGCAGGGCGGACAGGTCGAGTTGCGGCGGCGCCAGCCCGATGGTGGCGGATGGCGGGGCTTTGGCCAAGGGCTTGGGCGAGGGAATGCGGGTGTCCACGGGCTCAGCGCGCCCCTTCCGGACCGATGCGCGACCAGGGAAGCTCCTGGAAGCCGATCTTCAGGGCGGGGGAGTTCGGGCGCAGGCGGTAGTCGTCCTTCGCCGGATTCATGAAATAGGGGTCCGGCAGGTTCCCTCCCTGAACGGAGCGCGCCTGCGTGCGTTCCGTGGCCGCCCCCGGCGCGCGCAGGCCGCGGCCCGGACGGTCGAAGATGTTGTTCTCCAGCCGGTACTCGCCGCCGGTCAGCGCGGTCACCAGCTGCTCCACCGGGACGCGGGCGTGGATCAGGTTGCGGCTGGCCTCGTTGTCGCGCAGGAAGCCCGCCGTCCCCGCCTTCGGCACCCATTCGAAGCGCATAAAACGGTCGCGCTCGTCGGTCAGCACGGCGATGTTGTTCTCCACCCGGTTGCCATCGCCGCCATGGATGAAGACCGACGCCCAGCCGGTGTCCTCCAGGAAATTGCCCTCGACCCGCACGCCGTTGGTCAGGTCGTCCAGATAGACGCCGAAGCCCTTGTAGCGGGTCATCCAGCGCCCCGCCGCGTCGGTGGCGATCCCGCCGGTTCCCCGGATGTCGTTGAAGCGGATGACCAGCTTGGTGTCGATGTCGCTGCGCCCCAGCGTCTCGATGGCGCCGAGGTCGGCGGTCTCCCGCCCGATGTCGCGGATGCGGTTGTACTCGATCACGTTGTCGGTGTTCTTCGTCTCCGGGTTCCAGTTCTTCATGGAGATGCCGTAGCGCGCGGCGTGCCGGATGTCGTTGTGGGCGATCTGGGTGCGGGTCACCCCAGCGCTCATGATGCCACCGCCGTAGAAGTTCACCTCGCCGACATGGCGGATGGTGTTGGCGACGATGCGGTTGCCGGCGCTGCCCGGGGTGAGTTCGATCCCGCTGCGCCCCAGATGCTCCAGCCGATTGCCGCGCACCTCGCTGTCCGCGACGCCGACCAGCAGCATGCCGGTTCCGACGGCGGAGAAACGGTTGTCGAGGACGCGGTGCCCCGAACCGCCGGCCAGCCGCACCGCCGCCCCGTTGTAGGGCACGTCGGCGAAGGACAGCCCGTCGAGGGTGATGGAGTCCGCCTTCTCCGCCTGGATCAGCGGTGCGGTGCGGGCCACCACCGCCTCGCCGTCGCGGGCGAAGGCCACCGGGTCGTGGGGGCGGAGCAGCAGGCGCCGGTCCTTGGCGCTCCAGGCGAACTGGCCGGGGAACTTCAGGAAATCGGGATGGCCGAGCAGGCGGAAGGTGCTGCCGTCGCGGAACGGGTACCAGCCGTCGCGGTCGAGCACCAGCGTGCCGTTGCGGTCGATGCGCTCGATGCCGCGGATGTCGTCGGCCTGCCGCTCGCGGTCGAGCGCCTGGACGCGCACGCCGGGGACCGCCCAGCCCGCCTGGACGGTGCCCGGCGGAAAGCGGAACTGCCGCTTGTCGCCGCCGCCCTTGGTCTGCTGGGCGATGAACCAGCCGCTGCGGATCGGGTCCTGCGGGTCGAAGGCGCCGCTCTGCGCGGCGCGCAGCCGCACCCCGCCGGCGGTCACGTCCAGCCCCGGCTCGCGGGCCAGCGGGGCGGAGACGACGCCGTCCCGCTCCGCCTTGAAGCCCGTCACCACCTCCCCGCCCGACAGGACCGGGGTTTCACCGGGAAAGGCGGCGATGCGCAGCCCGGAATCCTCCGGACCCAGCGTCACCGTGTCGGTCAGCCGGTGGGTGCCGCCGCGCAGCAGGACCAGATGCAGCCCGCGCTTGCGCGCCTCCTCCACCGCGCGGCCCAGCGTGGCGACCGGGCCGTCCCGTCCGTCCGGGGTGGAGGCGGCGACCCGCCCTGACCAGCGGTCGTCGCCCTGGGGGGAGACGTGGATCGCCGGCTCCGCCGCGACGGATGGGGTGGCACCTGCCAGCAACAGGACCAGCCACAACAGCCCGCCCGCGAAGAGTCCAGGATTCCGGCGCGTCATATCACCTCCGTTCCGCACCCCAGCGAAACTGGCGGCGGGGGGCGGATGAAGCAAAAGCGCGGACGGGGTGCCTCGAAGGTGCCCTGCGGATAGCCCTGACCGGGCGGACCTCGCCGTCTGCGCTCCCGGACGGGGGGGACCCGACCGGGGCCGGCGGCGTTGCTTCCGGATGTGCCGCCGTCGCTCCCGAGGGCCGGCACGACGACACCGCCCCACCGGCCGCCCCACCACCGGCCGTGGCTGGCGGTGACGCGCGTTCACGAGGTAAGGCGGAGTCCGGCATGATCGAAACGGCGTTGATCGCGCAGGTGCTGGTGGTGGCCCTGGTCGCCGTGGTGTTCCTCAGCACCGGCACCGCGTCGATGTTCCACCCGCTGACCTACTATCTGATCTTCCACACGCTGGTCTTCGTGATCCGACCGCTGCTGGTCCACGGCTTCGGCATCGACAACGCCTGGCTGTTCATGGGCTACTGGCCGAGTGCGGCGGAGTTCGTGAAGTCGCTGACGGTCAGTTCGGTCGCGCTCGTCGCCTTCTCCGTCGCCTGCGGCTGGGCCGGGCGGGTCAAGCCGGACCTCAGCCGGGCGCCCACCTTCACCTTCGACCGGCTCGACATCACCGCCTTCGTCCTGACCGTGGCGGCGCTGGGGCCGCTGGCCATCTATTCGGCCATCCTGCGCCAGGACGGCGCCGACTTCACCGGCACCGGCGACGTGCAGATGGAGCGCGACCCGCTGACCGGCCAGCCGGTCTACGTCAACACCACCGGCTACATCGCCGAGGCCCATTCGATGGGCCTGCCGCTGACGCTGGGCATCATCTGGGTCAGCCGCTTCCACCCGCTGTCCTTCATCCCCTTCATCGCCTTCGTCAGCTACCGCGCCTATCTGGGCTGGGGGCGCTGGGCGATCATCATGGGCGTGCTGGGCATGGTGCTGCTGATCCTCTACCACACGCGCACCAAGTGGTTCCGCTGGTGGCAGCTCGCCTGCGGCCTGCCGGTCCTGCTGCTGTTCCACACGCTGGGCAACAACCGCGACTTCCTGCGCGGCGTGCTGGCCGGCACCGAGAACCCGGGCAAGCTGTTCAGCATCTTCCAGGGCGGCGAGGGTTCCTTCGTCGAGAGCGTGTCGAACCAGGACATCGCCAACTTCGACTTCCTGGCCTTCATCCTGTGGGCGGTGCCGCAGCAGTCGGGCACCTACACTTGGTTCACCCAGTATCTCCAGCTCTTCACCGAGCCGATCCCGCGCATGCTGTGGCCGGACAAGCCCATCGGCGCGCCGGTCAAATGGGTGTCGCTGCACGATTTCGGCAACTTCTCCAACCTGACCACCTCGCTGGCCGGCGACGGCTGGATGAGCGCGGGGTGGATCGGCGTGATCGTCACCATGGTGGTGGTCGGGCTGATCCTGGGCCGGCTGCACCGCTGGTTCTGGGAGTCCGGCTTCACCAACCGCTACGCGGTGCTGTTCTATTGCGCCTTCATCCCGCTGTCGCTGCAATGGTACCGCGACGGCAACATCACCATCGTCAAGTTCGGCTTCTTCTCGCTGCTGCCCATCCTGCTGTGGATCGGCGCGACCAAGGCGCTGCGCCTGTGGATCGGCGACTCCGCCGGGTCGCCGCTCGCCCAAAGCCGCATGTCCGTCTTCCACAAGCCCGCCTTCCGCCTGCCCGGCGTCCGGTTCCCCGCGGACCGGGCGTGAGGCGACCGGTGAGGGGCGGGCTGGACAGGATCGTTCTGCGCGGGCTGGCCCTCGCCGCTGCGCTGGTCCTGCCGCTGGCCTTCGCGCTGGACCCGCCCGACGGCGACCTGACGGAGTTGGGCGGCTTCGCCGAGAACCGCTTCGGCCCCAAGGCACCGCGCGCGATCTTCGTGCCGCCGCTCGCCGAGGCGGCCCGGTCCGGCGCCTCCTACGACGTGCTGGTGTTCGGAGACGGCTTCTCGCGCCCCGAAGCGGAAGAGCGCCACGGCCGCTACGGCCATTACTGGACCGACCACCTGGTCAATCTGACCGGCCTGACCGTCGGCGTGCGGGCTGCGGGCGCCGCGCCGATGGCCGCCTATCTGACCTCCCCTGACTTCCGGGAGCGCCCGCCGCGCGTGGTGATCCTTCAGTTATCGGAACGCGACCTGGGGGAGCGTGTCGGCGGGCTGGCGCTGTCCACCGTCTGTCTCTTATACACATCTCCGAGCCCACGAGACTATAACAGCTATCGCGT
>NZ_JAUQTX010000276.1:0-8429 GCF_059803775.1 Azospirillum sp. UFLA03-27
GTTATAGTCTCGTGGGCTCGGAGATGTGTATAAGAGACAGGGGTGGGGGCGATGCTCTCTCCAGCCCCCGGACCGTCCGCCCATGACCTCCGCCAGCCCTGCCGCCGCCAGCCTCACCGCCGCCCTCGACCAGATCCGCGCCATCGTCGGCCCGAACGGCCTTCTCACCGCGCCGGAGGACATGGCCCCCTACCTGTCGGAATGGCGCGGGCGCTTCAAGGGCAACAGCCCGGCGGTGGTCCGCCCGGCCAGCACCGAGGAGGTCGCGGCGGTCGTCAAGATTTGCGCGGAGGCCGGCATTCCGGTCGTCCCGCAGGGCGGCAACACCAGCCTCGTCGGCGGCTCCATCCCCTACGAGGAAGGGCGCGAAATCGTCATCAGCCTGTCGCGGATGAACAAGATCCGCGGCATCGACACGCTGAACTACACCATGACGGCGGAGGCCGGCGTCGTGCTGAAGACCGCGCAGGAGGCCGCGAAGGACAAGGACCGCCTGCTGCCGATGAGCCTGGGGGCGGAGGGCACCTGCCAGATCGGCGGGCTGATCTCGACCAACGCCGGCGGCATCAACGTGCTGCGCTACGGCAACATGCGCGACCTCGTGCTGGGTCTCGAAGTGGTGCTGGCCGACGGGCGCGTCTGGAACGGCCTGCGCAGCCTTCGCAAGAACAACACCGGCTACGACCTGAAGCACCTGTTCATCGGGGCGGAAGGCACGCTGGGCATCGTCACCGCCGCGGTGCTGAAGCTGTACCCGCGCCCGCGCCAAGCGGAGACGGCCTTCATCGCCGTGCCCAGCCCCGCCGCCGCCATCGAACTGCTGGCCCGCCTGCGCGAGGCGTCGGGCGACGCTGTCGCCGCCTTCGAATTGATGTCGCGCCGCTGCCTGGAGTTCGCGCTCAAGCACGTCGCCGGCACCATCGACCCGCTGTCGGAACCGTCGCCCTGGTACGTGCTGACCGAGTTGACCGCCGGCACCCAGTCCGACGCCTTCCGCGAGACGGTCGAGGCGGCGCTGGGCGAGGCCTTTGAGGCGGAGCTTGCCACCGACGCCACCATCGCCCAGTCGGAAACCCAGGCCAACCAGCTCTGGTTCATCCGCGAGGCCATCGTCGAGGCGCAGAAGTTCGAGGGCGGCTCGATCAAGAACGACGTGTCGGTCCCGGTGTCGCGCGTCGCCGAGTTCATCGAGCGCGCCGAGGCCGCCGTGGCCGCGGCCTGCCCCGGCATCCGCCCGACCCCCTTCGGCCATGTCGGGGACGGCAACATCCACTTCAACCTCAGCCAGCCGGAGGGCGCCGACACCGCCGCCTATCTCGCCCGCTGGGACGAGATCTGCCACGTCGTGAACGAGGTCATCTTCGACTTGGACGGTTCCATCTCCGCCGAGCACGGTGTGGGCCGCTTCAAGAAGGACGAGATGCCGGTCATCAAGAGCCCGGTCGAGTTCGACCTGCTGCGCGCCATGAAGGCGGCGCTCGACCCCAAGGGCCTGCTGAACCCCGGCAAGATGCTGCCGTAAGGGCCTCACCCGAAAGAGGGCCCCTGCCCGCCCCGTGCGACCTTTCGCGGTTCCGACCTGTTCTTAGGAGTCGGTCGGTAACCGCGGAACGGAGGCGGCGATGCTGCTGGCGATGTCGGCGTGGATGCGCCTGATGCTGGGCGAGGCCGAGACGGCGCCGGTGCGCGGCACGTCCGTGGCCGGAGCCCTGCCTCCGGAGCGGGAGCGCGTCCGGCAGGCGGTGCATGAAGCTGTGACCGCCCACCCGCTGCATCGCGATCTGGTGCACACCCACCGGCTGGGCGGATGCCAGTATTACGCTTTCGCCGGGGCGATGCTGCTGGAGGCTCTGGGCCACGGCCGGGCCGAGGTCGCGCTGGGCCGCGTGGCCTTCCGCAAGTCCGAAGCCCATGGCCGGGGGCGCTGGCTCGGCTACCCGGCGACGCCCGCAGACGTCCGCCCGCCCGATCCGGCGCAGCAGCGGCGGCAAACGGAGTCCTTCCCCTTCCACGCCTGGATTCACCTGACCGGCCCGGGCGGACGGCGGACCCTCATCGACTTCGACCTGACCAACGTGCTGCGGGAGGTGCGGTGGCGCGAGCCGCGCCATGCGGCGGGCCTGAGCCGTCGGCCCCCCGCCTTCTGGGGAAGCGCCGCGGCGGCGCACCGGGCGGGCCTGCGGTTCGAGCCGCACCGCCGGCTGACCGCCGACGCACTGCTGCCCGGCGACCGCCGGGTCTTCGCGGCCATAGCGGCGGAAGCCCGCAATCGCCTCAGGGGCGTGTAGCCCGGCGGTCAGCCGCTCACGCCGCCTTGCTCACCTCCGCTCCAGCCGCAGTCCCGGCTGACGTCCCCGCCACCGTCCCCTGCCCGACCACCTTGGACAGGCCCAGCCCGAGGCCCAGCCCCGTGTGCTCGTTCTGATCCGTACGGACCGGCTGGTCGCGCATGCGGCGGTTGTCCTTGTCCTCGCCGTCCGGACGGCGGCCGCGGGCGGGCCTGCCGGAGATGCTGTCCACCTCGTCCGGCGTCTCCAGGGCGTTCAGCGCCAGCACATGGTAGATCGACAGCGGCGTGCCATTCAGCGCTTTCTGCGGCATGCTGGGCACCTGGGTGGTAAAGCCGTCCGGCATGTCCTGCCGGCGCACCCGGTCGATGGCGGTCTGGGCCGGCGCGAAATCGGCGTTGGGCGACTCCGCGAACTTCGTCGCAAAGCGGTCGTAGATGTCCTTCAGCGACTTGGCCCGGCCGGTGTCCTTGTCGAAGAACACCGCCTTGTTGGCCGAGGCGGCGTCGGGGAACAGCTCCTTGGCGGCGCGGTTGGGGTTGTCCCGCATGGCGTTTAGGAACTTCGACGCCCCGCCCGCCCCGAGGAAATGCGCCATGTAGAGTTCGGTGGAGCCGACCTTCCCTTTGACCGTGTCCTCCAGATACTCCTTGTTGTCGCGGGTGTATTCCGCGGCCATCAGGGCCGAGGCGTTAGGGTCCTTGCGCAGGTCCAGGATCTCGCGCTTCAGGTCGGGATCGGTGACGTAGGGGCGCCCGTCGCCGCGCGTCTGGATCGCGTTGGCGTATTTGGCGTAGCCGTGGTCCGCCCCATGGTCGCGCATCGTCGCCAGCCATGTGCTGTCGATGAACTGGTAGAGCCCGGTTGCCGAGGAGGAGGAGGACTTCACGTCCGTCCGGTACCCGCTCTCCACGGCAGCTTTTTCCATGAGGTAGGAAAAATCGACCCCGGTCTTGGCGCTGGCGTTGCGGACCGCCGCCTCGACAGTCTCCGGCCCGCGGGTGGTCTTCGCGGCCTGGACGGCGGATTCGGCCTGACGGGCAAGGGCGGCGGCGATGGTCATGGGAGGAACCCCTGTGAGCGGTGCTGCCCCACTCTTGCAACCGTGATGCCAAGTCTGGCCGTTCCTCCTGCGTCGCAGCCGCGCTGTTCGCACCGCAACCCAGATGCCAATATTCATGCCCGACGGCGAGGCTCGCCATGCACCATTCGGTACGGTATGGTGACGCGCACGTAAACCGCCCAAGACGCGTTCACGGACCATCGGGCACGCGCAATCGGGCACGCACAATCGGGTCACGGGAGGCCGCTCCATCCATGATTCCCTACACCGCTCCGGTCGATGACCTCCGCTTTGTCCTGAACGAGGTGGTCGGCCTCGAAACGGTCGCCGCGCTGCCGAACTGCGATTCGGCGGCCCCCGATCTGGTCGACGCCGTGCTGGAGGAAGCCGGCAAGTTCGCCTCCGGCGTTCTCGCCCCACTGAACCGGGTCGGTGACAAGGAAGGCTCGGTGCTGGAGAACGGCGTGGTCCGCACGCCGACCGGCTGGAAGGACGCCTACAGCCAGTTCACCGAGAGCGGCTGGAACAGCCTGCCTTTCGAGCCGGAGTATGGCGGGCAGGGCCTGCCCTGGACCGTCGCCTTCGCGGTGAACGAGATGTGGCAGGCGGCCAACCTGTCCTTCGGCCTGTGCCCCCTGCTGACCCAGGGCGCCGTCGATCTGCTAACCGAGCACGCCAGCGCGGAGCAGAAGGCGCTCTACCTGCCGAAGATGATCGCCGGCGAGTGGAACGGCACCATGAACCTGACGGAGCCGCAGGCCGGCTCCGACCTCGCCGCCGTGCGCACCCGCGCGGTGCGGGCCGAGGACGGGACCTACCGCATCACCGGCCAGAAGATCTTCATCACCTACGGCGAGCATGACCTGACGGACAACATCGTCCATCTGGTGCTGGCCCGCCTGCCCGACGCGCCTCCGGGCATCAAGGGCATCAGCCTGTTCATCGTGCCGAAGTTCCTGCCCAACGCGGACGGCACGCCGGGCGCGCGCAACGACCTGCGCTGCGCCAGCCTGGAGCACAAGCTGGGCATCATGGCCAGCCCCACCGCCGTGATGGCCTTCGGCGACGACGGCGGCGCCATCGGCTTCCTGGTCGGCCAGGAGAATCGCGGCATCGAATACATGTTCACCATGATGAACAACGCCCGCCTCGGCGTCGGCATCCAGGGCGTGGCGATCGCCGAGCGCGCCTACCAGCAGGCCCGCGACTACGCCAAGGGCCGCGTGCAGAGCAAGGATCTGGCCGACCCGAAGGGCTCCGGCGTCGCCATCATCCGCCACCCGGACGTGCGCCGGATGCTGCTGGACATGCGCGCCAAGACGGAGGCCGCCCGCGCGCTGGCGCTCTACGCCGGCACCCAGCTCGACGTCTCCCGCCACCACGAGGACGCCGCGGTGCGCGCCGCCGCAACCGCCCGCGTGGACATCCTGACCCCCATCGTGAAGGCGTGGAGCACCGACATCGGCTGCGACGTCGCCTCGACCGGCGTGCAGATCCACGGCGGCATGGGCTTCATCGAGGAGACCGGCGCCGCCCAGCATTACCGCGACGCCCGCATCACCCCGATCTACGAGGGCACCAACGGCATCCACGCCAACGACCTGACCTTCCGCAAGACCGGCCGCGACGGCGGCGAGTCGGCCCGGACCTTCATTGCCGAGATGCGCGCCACGGTGGCGGAGCTGGAGAGCATCCCCGGCGACGACATGGAGGCGATCCGCACCAACCTGTCCGCCGGTCTGGACGCGCTGGAGCAGGCGGTGGCCTGGGTGGTGAAGACCCAGGCCGACGGCGACCTGCGCGCCGCGGCGGCGGGGGCGGTGAACTACCTGAAGCTATGGGGCACGGTGGCCGGCGGCTGGATGCTCGCCCGCTCCGCCGCCAAGGCGCTGGAGGGGCTGCGCCAGCCCGGCGCCAACGCGCCCTTCCTGGAGGCCAAGCTGGTCACCGCGCGCTTCTACGCCGAGCAGATCCTGGCCCAGGGGCCGGGCCTGCTGCTGCCGATCCTGACCGCCCACCGCACGGTCATGGCGCTGAGCGAGGACCAGTTCTGAGCACGCTCAGGCCCCATCGCTGTGGCGGTTTGGCCACAGCCAGCTGAAACGCGGCCGGCGCCCCACGCCGGCCGCAACCTTTGCGGTTGCTCCGCGTTCCCCGTTCGATCGAGACGTCTCAAGGGGAAACGCCGCATGCGCACCGCCGCCCTTCTCGCCTTCGCCCTCGCTGTTGCCGGAGCCTCCGCCGCCGCCGCCCAGACCATGGATGGTCGGGGTGACTCCCCCTTCCATGTCGGCGCGCAGGCCAGCACGCTGGGTCTGGGGCTGGAGGCCGGCTACCGGGTGAATCCGCTGTTCGGGCTGCGGCTGGGCGGCAACATGTTCACCTTCAGCACCGACCGCGGCATCTCCGGCGTCGATTACGACCTGGATGTGAAACTGCGCAGCTTCGGCGCGGTGCTGGACCTCTATCCGGTCGCCGGCACCGGCTTCCGCATCAGCGGCGGCGCGCGGATCAACTACAACAAGGCCGATCTGACCGGCACCCTGTCCGGCCCGCGCAGCTTCGGCGGGGTGGTGGTCACGCCGCAGCAGGCCGGGCAGCTCGACGGCGAGGCCAAGTTCGACCGCTTCGCCCCCTATGCCGGCATCGGCTACAACGGCACGGTGTTCAGCCCAAACTTCAGCGTCGGCGTGGATCTCGGCGTGCTGTTCCAGGGCAAGCCGCGGGTCAGCCTGAGCGCGCCGGGCGTGGCGACCACGCCGGCCATCGCCGCCGTGCTGGAGGACCAGCGCCGCGATGTCGAGGATTCGATCCGCGCCGCGCGCTTCTGGCCGGTGGTCGCCATCACCGCCTCCTACCGCTTTTGAGGAAGGCTCCCCTTTTGATGGAGGACGGGCACCAAACGCCCCCGTGAACCGTTACGCCTCCATGGATCAATTGTGGAGGCCATTCCATGGCTCGTCGTAACGGGATTCGCACCGCCGTCCTTGCCCTTCCGCTCCTGGCCCTGCCTTTGCTGGCCGCCTGCGACGACCAGCAGTCGGCGGAGAAGACCGGCCAGGAGATCGGGCGCGCGGTGGACCAGACCGCGGAGCGCGTGGGCGAGGCCGCCAAGGGCATCGGCTCCGAGGCCGGCCGCATGATGCAGGACGCCGGCGCGGCCATTCAGCAGAAGGCCCGCGACGCCAAGGACGACATCAACCGGGAGACCGCCCCCGAGAAACCCTGAGCGAAGCCCAGGGGCGCCTTACGCCTCAGCCGGCCCGCGCAGCGTCCGCCACGCGCAGATCGCGGCGTAATAGGCGCTGCTGGCCAGCCAGACGTACCAGACGGCGTCGGGACGGTCCGGATACAGGACCACCAACGCCGCGCTGGAGGCCAGCCACGCGCCGCTGACCAGAAGATTCAGGCGCATCCAGCGGCGTACCCGGAAGGGATGCAGGAACTTGACCGTCGTGAAGGTCAGCAGGCCGAGAACCAGCACCACCGAGGTGTTGATCCACGGGTCAAGCGCCAGAATCCACAAATAGAGCGCGACCACGTTCCAGATCGCCGGAAAGCCGACGAAGTAGTTGTCGCCGCTCTTCATCCCGGTGTTCGAGAAGCAGTAGAGCGACGTCATCATGATGAAGGCGGCCAGCGCGACGCCCAGCCCGTCCGGCAGCAGGCCGAAGCGGTACATGAAGACCGCCGGAACGACGACGTAGGTCAGATAATCGATCACGAGGTCCAGCGCCGACCCGTCGATGCCCGGCAGCACCTCCTTCACCGAGGCGCGGCGGGCCAGCGTGCCGTCCACCCCGTCGACGACCAGAGCCAGCCCCAGCCAGCCGAGGCACGCCTTGGCCTCGCCGTTGACCGCGGCGAGGAGCGCCAGCAACCCCAGCACCACGCCGCTGCCCGTGAAGGCATGCACCCCCCAGGCCGACAGACGCCGCCCGATCCCGTAACCGCTGTCGCTCTCGTCCTTGAACCCGCTGTCCACTGAGCGCCTCATCGTCCCGTTGGCGCCAACCTAGCCATACGGCGCGAAAAGTCCAAGCGGGTCGGTGGTCCCTCTTCCAGCCTACTCCGCAGCGTGCACTGCAGCACCCCGCGCCTGGGCGGGACCGGCGAAGGCCGGGCTGTCCCTCAGCGCGTCGGGCTTCGGGCCGCCGGTCGCCCAGTCCAGCAACTCGACCGTGTGGACGATGGGCAGCCCGGTCCCGGTGGCGATCTGGGTGATGCAACCGAGATTGCCGGCGGCGATGGCGGCGGCCTTCGTGCTCTCGATGTTGCGGACCTTGCGGTCGCGCAACTGAACGGCGATCTCCGGCTGGAGCATGTTGTAGGTGCCGGCGGAGCCGCAGCAGAGATGCGCCTCCGGGATCTCCTTCACCTCGAAACCAGCGCCGCGCAGCAGAGTCCGCGGCGGATCCTTGATGCGCTGGCCGTGCTGCATGGAACAGGCGGAGTGGTAGGCGATGGCCTGCCCCGTCTCGATCACCGGGGCTGTCAGACCGATCTCCGCCAGGAACTCCGTCACGTCGCGGGCGATGGCCGCCACGCGCAGCGCCTTGGGCGCGTATTCCGCGTCCTCGCGGAACTGGAAGGCGTAGTCCTTCACCGTGGTGCCGCAGCCCGAGGTGTTGACGATGATGGCGTCCAGCCCCTCCCCGTCCATCTCTGCGATCCAGGCGTCGATGGTCTTCTTCGCTGCGGCGTCGCTGAGGTCGGTCTTGCCCATGTGGTGAGTCAGGGCGCCGCAACAGTCGGCCCCCTTGGCCACCACGACCTCGACCCCCTGGCGGTTCAGCAGGCGGATGGTCGCCTCGTTGATCTGCGGAGCCAGCACCTGCTGGGCGCAGCCGACCAGCAGGGCGGCGCGCTTGCGGCGCGGCCCGACCGCCGGATGGCTGCCCGGACGGTCGCAGTGGCTCGGTCCCGGCACCGACTTCGGGGCCAGCGCCAGCAGCGCGCCCAGCCGACCCGGCAGAAGCCCGGCGAAGGGCTTGCCGAACCAGGCGGCGATCAGGGCCAGACGGAACAGCCGTGGGTCTGTCTCTTATACACATCTGACGCTGCCGACGATTATACGC
>NZ_JAUQTX010000277.1:0-8430 GCF_059803775.1 Azospirillum sp. UFLA03-27
TTGTCCTTGAAGCGGCCGGCGCCGCGGCCGCCCGCGTGGATCTGCGACTTCACGACCCACACCGGGCCGCCCAGCTCGCGGGCGACGGTCTCGGCTTCCTGCGGGGTGTAGGCGACGCCGCCGCGGGGCACCGCGACGCCGTACTTCTTCAGCAGGCCTTTGGCCTGATACTCATGGATGTTCATCGGGCGTCCATCTGTTTTTATGGTCGGCTGACAGAGTGTGGTCGGCTGACGATGGGCGAAGATCGGGCAGGCGTTTCCTGCTGGCGGGCGCGCCAGGGCGCAAGTCTTCGTGGGAACGAGTCCTTCAGGAAGCCTTACGCCGGCTGGCGCGAACGTCCGCGGTCACTGTACCACCGGGCGCGGACGGTTCAACCGTCCGCGCCGGGGCGACAAGGCCGCAGGCCGTCGCGCAGGCAAAAAACAGGCCGCCTTAAGAGGCGGCCTTCTCAGCCTGCTGCTTCTTGACCACCTCGACGAGCTGCTTCACAGCGTCGACCGAGTGATCGAACATCTTCTTCTCTTCCGCGGAGAGTTCGATCTGGATGATCTTCTCGACGCCACCAGCGCCGATGATCGTCGGGACGCCGACGTAGAGGTCGTTCTGGCCGTACTGGCCGGTCAGGTAGGCGGCGACCGGAACGACGCGCTTCTGGTCCTTCAGGTAGGACTCGGCCATCTGGATGGCGGACGCGGCCGGGGCGTAGAAGGCCGAGCCGGTCTTCAGGAGCTTGACGATTTCCGCACCGCCGTCGCGGGTGCGCTGCACGATGGCGTCCAGCTTCTCCTGCGTGGTCCAGCCCATCTTGACCAGATCCGGCAGCGGGATGCCGGCGACGGTCGAGTAGCGGACGAGCGGGACCATGGTGTCGCCGTGGCCGCCCAGCACGAAGGCGGTGACGTCCTCGACCGACACCTTGAACTCGTCGGCCAGGAAATAGCGGAAGCGGGCCGAGTCGAGCACGCCGGCCATGCCGACGACGCGCTCCGGCGGGAGGCCGGAGGCCTGCTGGAGCACCCAAACCATCACGTCCAGCGGGTTCGTGATGACGATGACGAAGGCGTTCGGGGCGTACTTCTTGATGTTCTCGCCGACGGTCTGGCAGACGCCGGTATTGATGCCGATCAGGTCGTCGCGGCTCATGCCCGGCTTGCGCGGCACGCCGGCGGTGACGATCACGACGTCGGCGCCTTCGATGACCGAGTAGTCGTTGCCGCCGCTGAGCTTGGCGTTGAAGCCTTCGACCGGCGAGGTCTCAGCCAGGTCGAGAGCCTTGCCCTCCGGCATGCCTTCGGCGATGTCGAACAGGACGACGTCGCCGAGTTCCTTCTGGGCAGCGAGCAAAGCCAGCGTGCCGCCAATCTGGCCGGCGCCGACGAGCGCAATCTTCTTGCGAGCCATGGAGCGTTTCCCTAAGCGTGAGCGTCCCCCATTCAGCGGAGGACAGAACCGATTGAGTTTAGCGTCCTAGGGATCCAGCGCCCTGAGATTTCGAGGGCGGTTCCTAGCGCGATTCCGGCCCGAGGGCAAGCGTGACCGCAAGCACGAGGCACGGAACTGTGCAATCGATTACGGCGAATGGCCGGAACGGCAAACAGGAATTTGGCGTTGCGGGTGCGGCGCACTATTCTTTGGATAGGTTTTCAAGGCTGTTCGGGATTGGGGGGAAGAACCATGATTCGCTTTGCACCGGCATTTTGCCTGACCGTGACGCTGGCCCTGGGGAGCGGCGGTGCGGCCTTGGGACAAACCGTCGCAGATTATGAGACCGCACTGGCCAAGGCTCCATTGGCCGGTGCGCTGCCGGGCGAGGCGGCGGCCGGCGCTCCAGTGAATACCCCGTCGGCCACCGACATCCTGTATTGCCGGCCCGTGTCGAACTATGTGTACACCTCCGTCCCGCCGGGGGAGCGCAGCGGCATCGTGGTGCCCTTGGTGGCCTTCGACGGGCCGAGCGACCCGGCGACCCTGCGCAAGCGCGCCCTGTGCGAGGATGTGCGCCGGATGGCGGTGATCCAGTTCGATTCCGGGTCGGGCGAGGAGATCGTCACCCCACCGCAACTGATCGACACCGATCCGTCGCGCCCGCTGTATCAGAACGATCCGACGCTGGCCCCCGACACGCGGCGTGCCCCGGCGCGCCGGCCGCTGGAGATCCAGTAAGGGAAATAACGGGGACAGCGCTCCACGGCGTCAGGAACGGACGCCGTAGAGCGCGAGGTGGCGGGTCATGTCCGCCGCGGGCAGCGGGTAGTCGGTGCCCTGGCGGGCGTTCAGCACGGCGCGCGGCGGAATGCCGGCGGCACGGACCTGCACCCGCATGGCGCAGCGCATCGAGTAGCCCGCGCGCCAGACCAGGGCGGTGACGGCGCGGGCATCGCCGGAGCGCAGGATGTCGTCCACGATTCCCGGATGGACGGCGGCGCGCAGGGCCAGGGCGGCGCGGACGAAGTCCGTTTCCTCCCAAGACAGGGCGTCGCCGAGCGCCGTCTCGTCCAAGGCGCCCTGCCGGTGCAGGCGGACGGCGCGGCGCCCCGGCGACTCGGCGGGATCGCGCCCTTCGACCCAGGCGACGCGGCGGCGGGTCACGGCGGCGACCTCCGCCGCGGTGACCGCGTCCAGATCGGTGCGGCGGCGCAGCAGGTCGGCCACCGAGTCGTCGACGAACTCCGCCAGCCGCAGGGCCAGCCGTTGCGACAGGGCGGGGCGGCTGGCCAGCTTGGCCTGCCAGTCCGGATGGCCGCCCGACCGCTCCACCAGATCCTCCAGCCGGTCTTCGGGGATGACCGCGCCGTCGTTGTCCAGCAGGACGCCCGTGGCCTCCGCATCGCCCGTGTCGACGATGGCGCGGGACAGCGGCGCGCTGACCGCCGGCCGCCGCGCGATGGCCGACAGCGCCCAGCCCGCAGGGTGGCTGGCGATGATCTCCAGCAGGTCGTCGTCGGTCAGGGTGGCGCAGCAATGGAGGATCGGCTCCGCCACCGAACGCTCGACGTCGCGGGCCAGCGTGCGCGCCACGGCGGGCGGGGCGCAGGCGACGTCCTTCAGGGCCCCAGCCAGCGCCGTCCGCACATGGGCCGCGTGATCGCGGGCCAGCCGCTCCAAAGTGCGCAGGGCGGTGGCGGTGGCCTTGTCCTGGCGGTCTGGGGGCAGGTCGGGCAGCAGCCGGCACAGCTTGCGCGCCAGATGCGCGCGGACTCCGGCATCGCCCATCCCAGCCCGCCGCGATTCGACCAGCGCCGTGCCGACGCGGCGGCGGACCGGTTCCGGCGCAGGAGGAGCGGGGGGAGAATCGTCGAACAGATAGCCGAGCAGTTCCGGGTCCACCCCGTCGTCCGCGGAGGAGTCTTCCCGCGGCACCGAGCGGGCCGCGCCGGGACGGTCGTCCTCTTGATCGGGGTGGGGGGCCTGACGTGGCTGCATCCGGATATCCAACGACGCGCCGGTTAACGGGCCGCTAATGGGGCCGAACTTGTCATCGGTGCCTGCCCTGCGCAACCATACCCTGCGCCGCCAATTGTGCCATCGGTTGATGCTGTCAAAGCGTCGAAAAGCGGAGGTTGAAAAGAAAAAGGGCCGCAACCCCGATGGGGCGCGGCCTTGAAGAGTTTAGGGAGGAAACGCACTGCAAAAGCAGTAACGGGGCGGATCATAGGCTTTGACCTTAGCGGATGGTAATACCAAGTTGGTATTGGTGCGGTGCGGTGTGCGCATGGCGATGCGGGAATAAAATGTTGTTTGCCCAGCGGGTGGGCAGGATTTCGACCGTTTGCACACATTCGAGCCGAACAGGCGGATGATGGAAACGCAAACGATCGGATTGGGAGTATTGTTTGTGACCAGAACTATGGCGGGTGAAGTCTCGTCGAATGCTGAGAGACATCCATCCGGGCATGCCCTTGGGCGCCACCTTCCTTGAAGGCGGTGTGCATGCCGGGCGGATTGTTCGTGAGGCTTGCCGGTCCGCTGGGAAAACCCTCCCCCGCGGCGGGCCGCGGCACGGGGGAGGGGAGAAGGCCGATGGACGGTGCTCAGGCGGCCAGCTTCTCGCGGATCAGCGCCTTGGTCTCGTCCAGGCCGTAGAGCTGGATGAAGGAGCCCATGCGCGGGCCGGTGGTCTGGCCGAGCAGCACCTCGTAGAGCGCCTGGAACCAGGCGCGCAGCTCGGTGAAGCCATGCTCCTTGCCCACGGCGAAGACCTCGTTCTGGATGACGTCGCCCGCCGCGTCGGCGGGGATGGTGTCCAGACGCTTCAGCAGCTCCTCCAGCGCGGCGCGCTCGGCGTCGGTGGGGGCGCGGAAGCGTTTCGTCGGCTTCACCTGATCCTGGTAGTAGCGGACGGCGTAGCCGACCAGCTTGTCCAGGAAGGGGCTGTTCTCCGGCGTCGCCTCGGGCGCGTAGCGGCTGATGAAGCCCCACATCACGTCCTTGGTCTCGGCGTTCGCCGCCCCGGCGAGGTTCAGCAGCAAGTTGAAGGACACGTCCGACCGCACCGCCGGCGCCGTGCCGTTGTGGATGTGCCAGGCCGGGTTCTCCAGCGCCTTGGCCGGCTCCTCCACCGGCAGCTTGGCGACGAAGGCCAGATACTCGTCCACCGCCCGTGGGATCACGTCGAAATACAGGCGCTTGGCCGACTTCGGCTTCTGGAACATGTAGAGGGCGAGGCTCTCCGGCGGGGCGTAGGCCAGCCACTCCTCCATGGTCAGGCCGTTGCCCTTGGACTTGGAGATCTTCTGTCCCTTGTCGTCGAGGAACAGCTCGTAATTGAAGCCCTGCGGCGGGGTGCCGCCGAGGATGTTGACGATCTTTCCGGCCAGCTCGGCCGACGGGATCAGATCCTTGCCGTACATCTCGTAATCAACGCCCAGCGCGTACCAGCGCATGCCCCAGTCGGGCTTCCACTGGAGCTTCACATGGCCGCCGGTGACCGGCACCTCGACCTTCTTCCCGTCCTCGTCCTGGAAGACGATGGTGCCGGCGTCCACGTCGCGCTCCAGCACCGGGACCTGCAGCACGCGCCCGGTGGAGGGGGAGACGGGCAGGAACGGGCTGTAGGTCTGCTGGCGCTCCTCGCCCAGCGTCGGCAGCATGACGGCCATGATCTCGTCATAGCGCCGCAGCACGCCGAGCAGCGCCTCGTCGAAGCGGCCGGACTTGTACCAGTCCGTGGAGGACTGGAACTCGTACTCGAAGCCGAAGCTGTCGAGGAAGGCGCGCAACCGCGCGTTGTTGTGCGCGCCGAAGCTGTCGTGCGTGCCGAACGGGTCGGGGACCTGGGTCAGCGGCTTGCCGAGGCTGGCGGCCACCAGCTCCTTGTTCGGGATGTTGTCCGGGACCTTGCGCAGCCCGTCCATATCGTCGGAGAAGCAGAAGAGCTTGGTCGGGATGTCACTCATCCGCTGGAAGGCCTGACGGACCATGGTGGTGCGCGCCACCTCGCCGAAGGTGCCGATGTGCGGCAAGCCCGACGGACCGTAGCCGGTCTCGAACAGGACGTAGCCTTTGGCCGGCGGCTCTTTCGCGAAGCGCGCGACCAGTTTGCGCGCCTCCTCGAACGGCCACGCCTTCGCCTGCAACGCCAATTCCCGCTCGCCGGTCATGGTAGAGCCCCTTCAAAACTCGACGGAAGTGTAGAAAGGCAGCGACCCTAGGGCGCAGCGCGCCGTCCGTCAACGGGCGCCGCTTGTCCGTTTCACGGTTCGGGCGCATGTCTGGATGTGGATCACCCGCCGAGGACCCGCATGAGCTGGTTGTTTCTGTCCGTCGCCATCGCCTTCGAGATCGTGGGCACCGTCGCCATGAAGATGTCCGACGGCATGACCCGCCTGTGGCCCAGCCTGGCGGTGGTGGCCTGTTATCTGGTGGCCTTCGCGATGCTGGCCCAGGCGCTGCGCGAGATCGAGGTCGGCGTGGCCTACGCCATCTGGTCGGCGGTCGGCACCGCGGCCATCGCGGCGATCGGGATTTGGGTGTTCGGCGAGTCGCTGAACTTCCTGAAGCTGGCCGGGATTCTGCTGATCGTCGCGGGGGTGGTCAGTCTTCGGATGTCGGGGGGCGGGGCGTAGGCCCTCATGCCCGGATGTCGAGCGACGGACCAGGGCCGGCCGCAACCGTCGGCACGCCGTCGCGGAACAGGGGCATGTCCTTCAGATCCTTGACATAGCCGCCGGTGGCGACGGACTCGGGCGTCTTGTCCTTGAGGCGATCCATGGCGCCCTTGATCATGGCGACCAGCGGGCTCTCGCTGTCGAGATCGTCCGGCTCGCGGCCGCTGCTCCGCATCGACTGCTCATAGCCGAACTGGGTGGCGGCGCGTTGGACCGCCCAGTTGGCCGAGCCCTTCTCCTCGTCGCTGACGCCCTCCAGGAAGGCGACGCCGGCCCGGAAGCGGGCGGCGTGATCGTTGCCCGTCGGGTCCGCGGCCATCATGGCCTGCCCCTGCTGCTGAGACATGATCGATTGGGCGGTGTCCTGCTCGTCCTTGGAAAAGCTGCCGTCGCTGTTGCTGGCGATGGCGAAGAGGGAGCGGCGGTCGAGCCCGCCATAGACGGTGTCCCAGCTTTCCTGGGTGGCGTGCATGTAGTCCATCGGCTTGCCGTTCGCGGCCAGCTCCGCGTACTTGGCGTCGATGGCCGCCCGTGCCTCCTTGGCGACGGTCGCGAAATCCTTCTTGCCCGCGGCCTGGATCGAGGTCTGGGACGCCAGGGACGCCTGGGCCGACTCCGACAGCGTGACGACCGCAGCCGCGTCGCGCGCGCCGTTGGAGGGGCCGCCGGTTGCTTCTTTCGCTTCCGCTGCGTGCTTGGGAGCGGACGATGTCGTGGCGGACAGGGGGGCCGGCTGCCGGGCCGCACCCACCGATGGATCCGTGACGTTCATCTGACGGCTCTCCCGTTGCCGAGGTTTGCCAACGATCGAAGAATGTCGGTAAGCCGAAACACTCCGTCGCCCTGTATGGCATTCAGATCAGATTACCATCGGCTGTATTGATGGTCGACAATCAAGTTCGCAGGTTGAAAGGCTGCCGGCAAAGCCTAGCGTGCGCAGTCGGCCAGCCCGTCCCGTTCCACCACGGCCATGCGCCGCTCGATGACGCCGGCCCGCCGCGCCACATAGGCGCCGGGCGGGTTCGGGGACCAGTTGCGGGGGTTGGGCAGGACGACGGCCAGCAGGGCGGCCTCACGGCGGGTCAGGGCCGATGCCGGCTTCTTGAAATGGTGGCGGGCGGCGGCTTCGGCGCCGTAGACGCCGTCGTCCCACTCCACGCTGTTCAGATAGACCTCCAGGATGCGGCTCTTTGGCCATAGCGTCTCGATCAGCAGGGTGAACCACGCCTCCGCGCCCTTGCGGGTCCAGCTGCGGTCCGGCCAGAGAAAAGCGTTCTTGGCGGTCTGCTGGCTGATCGTGCTGCCGCCACGCAGGCGCCGGCCCTCCTCGTTGTCCTCGAAGGCGCCTTCGATGGCCGCCCAGTCGAAGCCGCCGTGGCCGCAGAACAACGTGTCCTCCGACGCGATGACCGCGCGGGCGAGGTGGGGAGAAATTTGCGACATGGGCACCCAGTCGTGCGCCAGCCCGGACCCTCCGGCGGCGCGGATCAGCATCAGGGGCGTGGCCGGCACCGGCACCACGCGGTAGAGCGCCGCCCAGCCGACGCTGAAGGCCACCAGGGCGACGGCCAGGGCCATCAGGAGTCTCAGCAGACGCCGGACCGGAAACCGCATGCGCTCGACCTCTCCTCTGCGACGCTCAAGGGCGGGGGAGCACTTTCGAGGGGGCGGGCCGATCGGTCAACACGGGTTTGCTCGCATTGCGGCGGCGGGGACCTTTATACTGCGCGCCATGGATCTGACCTCGGCGCCCTCCCTCCCGTCCTTCAGCCTCGATGACGCGCCGGCCTTGGTCGCCGGCGCGCGGCGCGTGGTTCTGCTGACCGGCGACGGGGAGGTGGAGGAATTGCCGCCCGCCGCCGCGGCGAAGCGGGCGCGCCGCCAGCCGCCGCTGGTCTGCCACGCGCGGGCGATGGCGCGGCGGCTGGGGACGGAGCCCTTCGCCGCCTTCGACCTGCTGGAGCTGTTCGCCTTCGTCCTGCCCGCCCGCTTCTGCGTGCCGACCCCGCGCGGGTTGGCCGAGGCGCTGGACCTGCCGATCCCCGACGGGCTGGAGGACGACGCGCTGGCCCTGCACCGGGCGGTGCGCAAGCTGCTGGGGTTGCTCGGCACGCCGGGGCGCGAGGAGGCGTCTGACCCCGTGGCCTTCGCCTGGGAGATGGGGCGCGCCGGCTGGCTGTGGGCGCCCGCCGTTCTGGCCGCGCTGGGCAAGCCGGATGGGCCGGAGAAGGGCGCCGCACGTGCCGGCCTGCGCGTCTGGACCCGCATCAAGGAATGGCCTGTCTCTTATACACATCTGACGCTGCCGACGATTATACGC
>NZ_JAUQTX010000278.1:0-8390 GCF_059803775.1 Azospirillum sp. UFLA03-27
GCATCCCTTCTCACAACACGGTATCAACGATTTCCAAGATCCCGCGGCTCCAGGAGAACCGCAATGCCCCGAGCCCAACCCCTTCAAGGAGTGGGCCGCCAGGGCCAAAACCGAAGAACCAGAAATTCGAAGACGAAACAAACAGCGCCGAGTGCTTGGCGCCGCTCTTGGATCGTCATCCGCTTTTTTGATCCGTCGCCGCCACGTTTGTCTGCGGCGCTGCGTCGGTGGAGCGGTTTATAAGCGCATCCCACCGACGGGCGCAAGCGCTTTTTGCATTTCCATGAAAAATTCTTCACAGAGCGACTTATCACCGAAGTCCAAGCTGGATTCAGTGTATGTCCGTCCCTCCCCTGACCCGACGCAGCGCCATGGCGAAGCGTACGGCTTGGGAGAACGGCTTCAGTGGGCCCAGCCGATTGACGCAGCCACCCCTATCGGGTTGACAGTGACAAAAATGGTGCGCATGGTCGCCGATAGAAAGTGGCAGCTCCTTGGGCGGACGAACAGCCCGCCGCCACAACGGTCCGAAACGTGTGAGGAAGCATAGGAGGATGACGGTGCGTTCGAGGCTCAGTGGCCTTCCCACGCTCGCCCTGGTTGCCGCTGGTCTGGCGGGGCTCCTCTCTTACACGGTCGCATCGCCCGCCTATGCGGCAGGCGGGCGCACGGCCCCGCCGGAGCGGGTTGCCAAGAACACTGCCAAAGAGACCAGCGACGATGACGAGCGGTCGCCGACCGCGAACCGCCATATCCTGTCCGTCGGGCGCGGTGACACTCTGATGGACATGCTGACCGGGGCCGACGTCCCGGCGGACGAGGCGACCAACGCCATTGCGGCGCTGCGCAAGGTTTATGACCCGCGCAAGCTGCAGGTTGGCCAGCAGGTCACCATCCTGTTCGAGCCACGCCGCGGCGGGACCAAACGATTCGTCGGGTTGGAGTTCCTGCCGGACGTGGTGCGCTCCGTCTCCGTGTCCCGCAAGGGTGACACCGACTTCACGTCGAGCGAATCGGAGAAGGCGGTTACCCGCCAGCCGGTCGCTGCGCAGACGGTGATCCGGTCGAGCCTGTTCGAAGCGGGCAACGCCGCCGGCGTGCCGGTGTCGGTGATGATGGCGCTGATCCGCGACTATTCCTATGACGTGGACTTCCAGCGAGACCTTCAGCCGGGCGACCAATTCGAGGTCCTTTATGAGCGGCTGGTCACCGCGGACGGCAAGAGCGCCGGCGAAGGCGACGTGCTCTACGCCGCGCTGGTGCTGAGCGGCAAGGAGTACCCGATCTACCGGCACAAGAGCCGAGACGGGCGGATCGACTATTACAACCGCGACGGCGAGAGCATCCGCCGCGCCCTGCTGCGCACACCGATCGACGGCGCGCGGATCACCTCGGGCTTCGGCATGCGCCACCACCCGATCCTGGGCTTCAGCAAGATGCACAAGGGCATGGATTTCGGCGCGCCGACCGGCACCCCGATCTACGCCGCGGGCGGCGGCGTGGTCGAAGAGGTCGGGCCGAACGGTGCCTACGGCAATTACATCCGCATCCGCCACAACACCCAGATCGCCACGGCCTACGCCCATCTGAGCCGGATCGCCAAGAGCACGCGCCGCGGCGCCCGCGTCGACCAGGGCGACGTCATCGGCTACGTCGGCACCACCGGACGATCCACCGGCCCGCACCTGCATTACGAGGTGCTGAAGAGCGGCCAACAGATCAACCCGAAGAGCATCGACCTGCCCACCGGCGACAAGTTGGAAGGCCGTGAGATGCAAGCCTTCGAGCAGACGGTGCGGTCGCTGGAAAAGACCTTCGAGCAAGCGCGCAGCGGCCTTCAACTCGCCCGCACTCCCGGGTCGCACGAGGACAAGGGGTGCACCAAGGCCACCACCTGCTGAAACCGTTCCAGCGCGTTCCTGCCGCTTTCTATTCCTGGTGAAGAAGGCGGCGGATGGCGCTGGCGAGGATCTGGACGCCCTTCTCCTCGTCGTCCGCCATCTTGCGGAGGCGGTCGCGCATGGCCTGAACCTGCGGCTTCATCTGGGCCGCCTTGGCGATGGCCAGTTGCGCCTCTTCCGGTTTCATATCGTTGTCGGCCATGGCGTGCTCCCTCCGCTTGCAATCAGGATGAGACAGTCGGCGCCGTGTTGCAACGGCCCTCGCTGATTCGAAGTCCGCATCAGCGAAACAGGCCGACGCTTTCAACCGCGTGGCCGCCAGTCCCCAGCTTGAATTCCGTCACGCCTGGCGCGCTGTCCGGGTTGATGCCGCCGAGGTCGAGCCAGCCCACGCCGCGCGCCTTGAGCGCCAGGGCCGCCCGCCACAGCACCAGCCGCATCGCGCCGCTCTTGCGCCCCGAGTCGCTCGACCAGCCGATCTGGTAGGTGGCCGAGCCGCCATGGATGTAGAAGAGCGCGCTCGCCGCCGGAGCAGCAGTCTTCGAACGATCCTCCAGGGCGGCGACCATCAACACCCCATCGCCCTTCCCTCCGCCCTTCAACAGCGCGTTGCGAATGCGCACGGCCAGTGCGCCGGTCATCGGGCGAAACTGCTTGGTCAGGGCCTGCTCATGCTCCTGCTTCATCAGCCAGGGCAGGTTCTTGGCCTCCCAGTCGAGGTCGATGACCAGACCGGCCTTCTCCGCCCCCTTCAGCCGCTGGCGCCAGTCGCGGGCCATCGCCGCGCGCAACTCCTCCTCGCTGCGGGACAGATCGAGCCAGACCGTGCGGTAGCCGGGGCCGAAGCGGCGGAAGCCACAACGGCGCAGCATCGCCTCGGCCTCCAGGCTGGTGGCCAGCTCGGGAAGCAGACTGGCCCGGTTCAGCGGGTTGTCGGGGCAGGCCCGGCGCAGCAGGCGGAAGACTGCCTCCTGGGTGTCCAGATCCGGCTCGACCCCGTCGAGCCACAGCGGGCCGCGGTGGATCTGGCGCTGATGGAACAGGCGAAGCATGCGCCGCTCCAGGAGCTGCACCATCCCGATGGGCGTGCCGTCCCGCTGGATCACGCCGAGCCGCGGCACGAAGCCATGGGTGCGCCCCATGGCGCCGGCATAGGCGAAGCACTGCGGCAGGGTGGAGCGGGGAACGCGGGCGAAGAGCGAGGCCCACTCCCCCACCGTTCCCTCGTTCCACAGGATGGTGACGGCGCCTTCGGACGAGGTTGGCATGAAGGATGATCCGGCGTCAGGCGGGCGGCAGGGCCGAGGTGGCCTCTTCCAACTGGGCGAAGCTCGGCCGGTATTCGGGCTCCAGCACGTTTCGCGAGTATTCGACGGAGATGGCCGGAGCGTAGCCGGACAAATGAGCGATCAGGCCGATCTTCATCGCCTGATAGTATTTCCCCTCGGCGTGGTAGATGTTCTTGAGGCCGCTGGCGATCGGCGCCAGGAAGCCGTAGGCGACGAGAATGCCGGTGAAGGTGCCGACCAGCGCGCCGCCGATCAGCTTGCCGAGGACCTCCGGCGGCTCGGTGATCGATCCCATGGTGTGGATCACGCCCAGCACCGCCGCGACAATGCCCAGCGCCGGCACGGCGTCGGCGACCGCCTGGATGGCGTCGGCGATCCGCTGGTGCTCGTGGTGCATGGTCTCGATGTCCTCGTCCATCAGGTCGACCAACTCGTGCGGGTTGTCGGCCCCGAGCGACATCAGGCGAAGATAGGTGCAGAGGAAGGATATGGCGTGGTGGTCGCCGTAGAATTTTGGAAATTGCTGGAAGAGTGGTGAGTCCTCGGGTTTCTCGATGTGCTGTTCGAGCGCAAGCAACCCCTTGGT
Organism: Azospirillum sp. UFLA03-27; assembly: GCF_059803775.1. NCBI lineage: Bacteria > Pseudomonadati > Pseudomonadota > Alphaproteobacteria > Rhodospirillales > Azospirillaceae > Azospirillum > Azospirillum sp. UFLA03-27. The sequence continues at coordinate 3,777 of NZ_JAUQTX010000278.1, forward strand.
CTTCGCGATCTTGAAGACCTGATACATCATGGTGAGAAGCTCGAGGAAATCATCCTTTTTGTATTTTGGCCCTTTGAAAAGGTGGCCGAGTTCCTTGCCGGTGTGGGTGACCACCGCTTTTGGATTGCCGATCAAGAACGCGCCGGCGGCGGAGCCCAGGATGATCATGAACTCGAAGGGCATCCACAGCACGCCCAGGTGGCCGCCGCCCAGGACGTAGCCCCCGAAGACGCTGAACACCACGACGCCGAAGCCGATCATCACGAACATGTCTTCCGTCCTCCAGCGTCATTTTCCGTGTCTTGACCGCTCCGCTCCGCGGAAAGCCGGCCAAGCGGGCGTGCTTGCGTTCCGCCGGCCCAGTGACGCAGCAATCCCTTGAGTTTTTGTAAATCTCCCGGCGTCGGACGCGATCCTAGCCGTGACAACGGATTGTGTCACGAAAGGAGTACCCGAAAAGGACCCTCGCCGCAGCCACATGCGCAAAAGAAAAGGGACCGCCCGCGGGCGGTCCCTCCTTACAGGCTCGGACGACCCGGTGCCGGTCCGATCAGCCGATCCGCCAAGTGTCCGGAGCCTCCTCCAGCCGCTTGAGAAGCGCCACGCGCTGCTGCTCGATCTCGTCTGGCAGATGGCTGCCGAAGCGGTTGAACAACTCCTCCTGATCCTTGGCCTCGGCCTCGGCTTCCTTCCGGTCGATGTCCATGATCTTCCGGAACTTGTCCTCGGCGAAGTCCAGACCGGCCCAGTTCAGGTCCTGGTAGCGCGGCATGTAGCCGAACGGGCTCTCCGCCGCATCCACCGCACGGCCGCGGACGCGGTCGACGATCCAACGCAGGACGCGCATGTTGTCGCCGAAGCCCGGCCAGACGAACTTGCCGTTCTCGTCCTTGCGGAACCAGTTGACGCGGTAGATGCGCGGCAGGTTCTCCACCTTGCCTTCCATCGCCAGCCAATGGTTCCAGTAGTCGGCCATGTTGTAGCCGCAGAAGGGCAGCATGGCGAAGGGGTCTCGGCGGATGGCAGCTTGGCCCACGGCGGCGGCGGTCGCCTCCGAGCCCATGGTCGCCGCCCAATAGACGCCCTCGCGCCAGTTGTAGGCCTCGAACACGAGCGGGAAGGTCTTGGACAGGCGACCGCCGAAGATGAAGGCGGAGATCGGCACGCCCGCCGGGTCTTCCCAAGCCGGATCGATCGACGGGCACTGCGCCGCCGGGGCGGTGAAGCGCGAGTTCGGGTGCGCCGCGGGGCGGCCCGACGCCGGGGTCCAGTCGTTGCCCTGCCAGTCGATGAGGTGGGCCGGCGCCTCGTCGGTCAGACCCTCCCACCACACGTCGCCGTCGTCGGTCAGCGCGACGTTGGTGAAGATGACGTTGGCGTTCAGGGTCTTCAGCGCGTTCGGGTTCGACTTGATGCTGGTACCGGGCGCGACGCCGAAGAAGCCGGCCTCCGGGTTGATGGCGCGCAGCGTGCCGTCCGGCTGCGGCTTCACCCAGGCGATGTCGTCACCGATGGTGCGGACCTTCCAGCCTTCGAACTCGGCCGGGGGAACCAGCATGGCGAAGTTGGTCTTGCCGCAGGCCGACGGGAAGGCGGCGGCGACGTAGGTCTTCTCGCCCTCCGGGCTTTCCACGCCGAGGATCAGCATGTGCTCGGCCAGCCAGCCCTGCTCACGGCCCATCGAGGAGGCGATGCGCAGCGCGAAGCACTTCTTGCCGAGCAGGGCGTTGCCGCCGTAGCCCGAGCCGAAGGAGACGATCGAGTGATCGGCCGGGAAGTGGACGATGTACTTGTGATCGGCGTTGCACGGCCACGCCACGTCCGGCTGGCCGGGCTCCAGCGGCGCGCCGATGGAGTGCAGGCAGGGCACGAAGTCGCCGTCGCCCAGGATGTCCAGCACCTTCTGACCCATGCGGGTCATCATGCGCATGTTCACCGCGACATAAGGGCTGTCGGAGATCTGCACGCCGATGTGGGCGATGTCCGAGCCCAGCGGCCCCATGCTGAAGGGCACCACATACATGGTGCGGCCCCGCATGCAGCCTTCGAACAGGCCGTCCAGCTTCGCCTTCATCTCCGCCGGGGCGACCCAGTTGTTGGTCGGGCCGGCATCCTCCTTGCGCTCGGAGCAGATGTAGGTCCGGTCCTCGACGCGGGCGACGTCGCCCGGATCGGAGCGGCAGAGGTAGGAGTTCGGGCGCTTGGCCTCGTTCAGCTTGATGAAGGTGCCCGATTCCACCATCTCGGCGCACAGGCGGTCGTATTCCTCCTGCGATCCGTCACACCAGTGCACCCGCTCGGGCTTGCACTTGTTCGCGATCTCCTCGACCCAAGCCAGGAGCTTCTTGTTCCGCGTGCGCGTTGTTCCGGTCATCCTTTGCCTCTCAACTCGTCTCCGGGTTCGCCGCCCCTTGGTATTCGGGGTCCGGTGCCCGGAGGTCCGGACGGCTGGCCTTTTCGGCCCTTATCGAAGCCGTCCTCGTTCGGTGGCGGTGTCGTTCCGCCGGCTCAAACCACCGCAGCCCGGCCCATGGGCCGGACGGCGGTCATCCCGACGCGCCCCCCGGGCGCGCCCGATGTCCTGATTGGCAAGAGAGGGGTGGCCCGAGGGCCACAAACCCAAAACGGCAACGGGTCGGTCCGTTATGGTCCACTGACGTTTTCTCCTGGTTGCGCTCTTTTTGCGCGCCGCTTGCCGCGGCGTCGTGGTTAGCCGTCACGATCGTCCGAATCCACTGAGCCGTCGGCCGCGCCGGGTGCGCTCCGGCGAGCCTGCCGGGCGAGGCTGGCGAGAGTGACCCTAGCGTCTTCGGGGTTTTCCACGCTGTGATCGAAATCAACCCGCGCCATTTCGCCGCTGCGCCGCAGATCGCAGCCGTCGGGGTCGATGCCCGTCATCACCCAGGGCTCGGCGCCGTCGGCGGACCGCCCGGCCAGAACCGTGGCGTACAGCCGCAAGGCGTCGGCGTGGTCGGCGTTCATATGGCTCAGGATGGCCTTCTCGGCCTCGGCCAGCGCCATGGGAACGGCGGGCAACATCAACTCGGCGCGGTCAAGCCACCGCACCCGGCCGAATCCGGCCACCAGATGGGCACGCTCCACCGACACGGCGTAAACGCTGAAATCGGCGAAGCCGGCGTAGAGCCCCGCACCGGGATGGCGCGCCAGGAACCGGGCCCGGTGGCGCGGCTCCTCCGAGCGCTCGGCCCGCCCGAGAACCGACAGCCTCGGCCCGGACAGCGGCTCCGCCAGCCCTGCAGTTCCGTCGAACAGCAGGCCGACGCGCGAATCCCGCGCGATGTTCTTCGTGTGGTCTGCAAGGGTGGAGAGAAGGAGAAGGGGCGTGCCGTTGAAGTCGAAGGCCACCTGGACCAGCGAGGGATAGGGCCAGCCGCCCCTGTCATTCTGTTGACCATCCTGCTGGTCGCCATCCCCGCGCAGGGCGGTGGACAGCGCCGCCAAGCCGGCACCACGCATCAGGCGCCTTGCGGCGCCTCCCGTTCGGCCGCCGACGTCCGATGACGCCGCGGCGCCCGGCCCCGTTGGGGTCGGACGGATGGGGGACTCGTCGGAACTCATGCCCTGAAACGAATGCGTTCTCCCGCGCAGCACCGTTTCCCCGGCGCCGCATTGGTGCCATATTGGCCCAGACAAATAGGTTGGGAAAAGCGAAAAGTTGGCTTTTCATGCCTTTGCGCCGCCTGCAGGTCGTCGTGGAGCATTGGGAAAGCCCGCATTTCGAAATAAGACGAAACCATTCTTCCGTAGTAAGCGACATCAACGGGCCGGCCATCCGCTTCAGTTGGCCGCCGGCACCGGCGGTTGCCGAAAACGGGGTGTGTGATTGGGAACGCGAACGACATGTCTCACACCGTAGCGTTGGTGGATGACGACCGGAACATCCTGACCTCCGTTGCCATGGCGCTGGAAGCGGAGGGGTTCGAGGTGCGCACCTACACCGACGGCGCCGAAGCGCTGCGCGGCCTGACCCAGCGCCCGCCGGACCTTGCCGTGCTGGACATTAAGATGCCGCGCATGGACGGGATGGAGCTGCTGCAGCGCCTGCGCCAGACCAGCCATCTGCCGGTCATCTTCCTGACCAGCAAGGACGACGAGGTCGACGAGTTGATGGGTCTGCGCATGGGCGCGGACGACTACATCAAGAAGCCCTTCTCGCAGCGCCTGCTGGTCGAGCGTATCCGCACCCTGCTGCGGCGCGAGGCGGCGACCCGTGACAAGACCGCGCCGGAACCCGGCGTTCTGCTGACCCGCGGCCCGCTGGTGATGGACGGCGCCCGCCATTCCTGCACCTGGAAGGGCCAGCCCATCGACCTGACGGTGACGGAATTCCTTCTGGTGAAGGCGCTGGCCCAGCGCCCCGGCCATGTGAAGAGCCGCGACCAGCTCATGGACGCCGCCTACGGCGAGAACGTCTATGTCGACGACCGCACCATCGACAGCCACATCAAGCGGCTCCGCAAGAAGTTCAAGGCCATTGATTCCGACTTTGCGCAGATCGAAACGCTCTATGGCGTCGGTTACCGATACAGGGAGTGAGGTCCGCGCGCCGGACCACGCCCCCTCCCCCCCCGTCACCCCCCGCACCGGGGTCTT
>NZ_JAUQTX010000279.1:0-8342 GCF_059803775.1 Azospirillum sp. UFLA03-27
GCGTATAATCGTCGGCAGCGTCAGATGTGTATAAGAGACAGCCCTGCCCTGGGCCTTCGGCGGGGCATCCGACCGCATCACCCTGAGGGAGGGCAACGCGGAGCGGCGCTACCTCCTGCAATCCGCCGCGGTGCCCGGCGGCGATTGGACGATCCACGCCCTGACCAGCCTCGCCCCGGTCGCCACCCGCGCCCAGCAGGCCGGGCTGCTCGCCGCCGCGGTGGTGGCGCTGGCCGCCCTGACCGGCCACGCTCTGGCCCAGCGCCGCTTGAACCTCGTGGAGCGGCTGGCCCTCCAGGAGGAGGCACGGGCCGAGCTGGAGCGCCGCGTAGCCGCCGCCACCGCGGAGCTGCGCGCCACCGAGAACGAGCTGACCCAGGCGGCGAAGCTGGCGGCGCTCGGCCAGATGTCGGCGGCCATGGCGCACGAGATCAACCAGCCGCTGGCCGCCATCCGCAGCTTCGCCGACAACGCGGTGGTGCTGCTGGAGCGCGGGCGGCCGGACGCGGTGCGCGACAATCTGGCGGAGATCGCGGACCTGACCGACCGCATGGCCGCCATCACCCGCAGCCTGAAGGGCTTCGCCCGGCGCGCCTCGGGCACGCTGGGCGCGGTGTCCGCCGCCGCCGCCGTCGGACAGGCGCTGGCCCTGCTGGAGGCCCGGCTGCGCCGCGAGTCCGTGACGGTGGACACCGATCTTCCGGATGGCCCCCTGCTGGTCACCGGCGAGGACGTACGGTTGCAACAGGTGCTGGTCAACCTGATCGGCAACGCCGCCGACGCCATGCGCGCCTCCCCCCACCGCCATGTCCGCATCGCTCTGGCCGCGGAGGGGGAGGAGGCGGTGCTGACCGTCCGCGACAGTGGCCCCGGCATCGCGGAGGCCGACCTGCCGCGCATGTTCGTGCCCTTCTTTACGACCAAGGAGGCGGGCGACGGGCTCGGCCTCGGCCTGTCGATCAGCCACGGCATCGTCGAGGATTTCGGCGGCAGCCTGACCGCCGCCAACCATCCGGAGGGCGGCGCCCTCTTCACCATCCGCCTCAAGCGCAGGGATATCCAGACATGACGACCGGCAGCATCGCCCCGGGCGGCTCCGTCCTCTTCGTGGACGACGAGCGGTCCGTCCGTCTCGCCGGGCAGCAGGCGCTGGAACTGGCGGGCTTCGACGTTACCGCCTGCGACGGGGCGGAGCGCGCGCTGCGCCATCTCGGCCGCGACTGGCCGGGCGCCCTGGTCACCGACGTGCGCATGCCGCAGATCGACGGGCTGGAACTGATGGAGCGCGCCCTCGCGCTCGACCCCGAACTGCCGGTCATCCTGATCACCGGCCACGGCGACGTGCCGATGGCGGTGGAGGCGATGCGGCGCGGCGCCTACGATTTCCTGGAAAAGCCCTTCCCCTCCGACCGGCTGGTCGAGGTGACGCGGCGCGCGGTGGAGAAGCGCCGGCTGGTTCTGGAGAACCGGCGCCTGCGCGACCAGCTGGCCGGGTTGCCCGCCGGGGAGACCTCGCCCATCGTCGGGCGGACGCCGGGGATCGAGCGGCTGCGCAGCGCCATCGCCGCGGTGGCCGACACCGACGCCGACGTGCTGGTGCTGGGCGAGACCGGCACCGGCAAGGAGATGGTCGCCCGCGCCCTCCACGCCGGCAGCAACCGGCGCAAGCACCCCTTCGTCGCCCTGAACTGCGGCGCCATGCCCGAGGCGATCTTCGAGAGCGAGCTGTTCGGGCACGAGGCCGGGGCCTTCACCGGGGCCGGCAAGCGCCGCGTCGGGCGCATCGAGCACGCCAGCGGCGGCACCCTCTTCCTCGACGAGATCGAGAGCATGCCGCTGTCGCTCCAGGTCAAGCTCCTGCGCGTGATCCAGGAGCGGGTGGTGGAACCGCTGGGCTCGAACGAGCTGATCCCCGTGGACCTGCGCGTCGTCGCCGCGACCAAGGTGGACCTGCGCAAGGCGGCCAGCGAGGGCAAGTTCCGCGAGGACCTCTATTACCGGCTCAACGTTGTCGTGGTGACCATCCCGCCGCTGCGCGACCGCCGCGACGACATTCCCCTGCTGTTCCAGCATTTCATCGTCCAGGCCGCCGCCCGCTACAACCGCGAGCCCCGCGCGCCGAGCCCGGCGCAGGTGCAGCGGCTGGCGGCCCACGACTGGCCCGGCAACGTCCGCGAGCTGCGCAACGCCGCCGACCGCTTTGTCCTGGGGCTGGACGACGCGCTGTCCGCCGTGGGCGCCGCCGCTCCGGCGATGGCGGCGGGCCGCAGCGGCCTGTCGCTGGCCGAGCAGGTGGACCTGTTCGAGAAGAGCCTGATCGAAAGCGAGTTGGCCCGTTGCAAAGGCAGCGTGAAGGCCGCCATCGAGGCGCTGAACATTCCGCGCAAGACCTTCTACGACAAGCTGAAGCGCTACGGCCTCAGCCGCGAGGATTTCGTTGAGTGACCTTTCTTCGGACGGTGGACGGCGGGACCGCGATGGGCGAAAAAGCCATCCGACCCGCCCGCCCCATGAACACCGGAGGCCCGCCCTGGCGACCATAGCCGAAGCCCTCGCCGCCGCGCTCGATCACCACTTGAACGGGCGGTTGGCGGAGGCGGAGATCCTGTACGGGCGCATCCTGGAGGCCGCCCCCGAGCAGGCCGACGCCAGCCATCTGCTGGGCGTGCTGTGCGGGCAGACCGGGCGCGTGGAAAAAGCCGCGGCGCTGATCGGCGAGGCCATGGCGCTGCGCCCCGACGCGGCGGATTATCCCGCCAACCTCGCCAACATCCTCGACGCCGCGGGGCACCCGGAACGGGCTGCTGCCGCCCATCGCCGCGCCCTGTCGCTGGCCCCCGACGCGGCGGAGGGCTGGTACCGCTTCGGCAACGCCCTGCCCCACGGCGGCACCCACCTGCGCGAAGCGGCGGTCGCGGCGCTGGAACGCGCGGTGCGGCTGGTGCCCGGCGACCATCGCGCCGCGGGACGCGCCGCCCTTCTGCTGCAGATCATGGCGCGCCCCCACCGCGACGCCGGGCGGCGTGCGGAGGCCGCGGCGCTTCTGGAGCGGTCGGTGGGGCTGCTGCCGGAGGATGCGGGCGTCCGCTTCGACCGCGCGGCGGCGCTGTATGCCTTGGGTGACCGGAGCGGAGCGATGCGGGAATTCCGCCGCATGCTGGCGCTCGCCCCCGGCCACGCCGAAGCCTTGAGCAACCTCGGCCTGCTGCTCGACGAGAGCGGTCGCACCGCGGACGGCGCCACCGCCTGCCGGCGGGCGCTTTCCGTGCAGCCGGGCCATGTGGAGGGCTGGGTCAACCTGTCCGCCGCCTGCGAGACCTTGGGACGTTACGGCGCGGCGGCCGAGGCGGCGCGGCGGGCACTCGCGCTGCATCCTGGCCACGCCGGGGCGTTCAGCAACCTCGCCGGGGCGCTGGGTCTGATGGGGCGGGTGGAGGAATCGCTGCCGCTGCTCCAACGGGCTGTCCGACTCGCCCCCGACGACCGCGACGCGCGCAGCCGATACCTGTGCGCCCTGCTCTACCGCAGCGGTCAGGACGGCGCGGGCCTGCTGGAGGAATCACGGCGCTGGGCGGAGCACTTCGCCGTGTCGGCGCCCCTGCCGCGCCCGGCGAACGATCCCGACCCGAACCGCCGCCTGCGCATCGGGCTGGTGTCCGGCGACTTCCGGAACCACGCCTTTTCCTTCTACATGGAGCCGCTGTTCCGCGCCTTCGACCGGTCGGCGGTGGAGCTGTTCTTCTATTCGACCGCCACCGCCCCCGACGCCAAGACGGAGCGCTTCCGCGCCCTGGCCGACCGCTGGTGCGACGCGGCCGCCCTGACCGAGGAGGAGTTGGCCGTCCGGGTTCGGCGGGACAGGGTGGATGTTCTGGTGGATCTGGCCTCCCACACGGCGGGCAACCGGCTGGGCGTCTTCACCCGGCGCCCGGCGCCGGTGCAGGTGACCACGGCGGTGAACATCGTGACGACCGGCATCGACCGCTTCGACGCCTGCATCACCGACGCCCTGCTCGCCCCGCCGGGGGAGGAAGCCCATTACGCCGAGCCGCTGCTGCGGCTGCCCTGCTTCTCCTGGGCGTATCAAGGGCCACCGGAAGCGCCGGAAGTCGGCCCGCTGCCGGCGTCGCGCAACGGTTTCATCACCTTCGGCTCCTTCAACAACCTCAGCAAGATCACTGAGGAAACGGCGGCCCTGTGGGCGGGCGCGCTGAGGGCCGTCCCGAACTCCCGCCTGCTGCTGAAGTACAAGGCGATGCGCGATCCGGCCTCGCGCGCCCACCTGACGGCGCTGTTCGCCTGCCACGGCTTGGCCTCGGACCGGCTGGAGCTTCGCCGCCCGCCGGCCGGCATCCGCGCCAACCTCGCCGACTACAACGACGTGGACATCGGGCTGGACCCCTACCCCTACAACGGCCACACCACGACCTGCGAGGCGTTGTGGATGGGGGTGCCGGTGATCGTGCCGGCGGGCCGCCGCCGGGATCTGGGAATCGCGCGGGTGGGGTCCGCCATCATGACCTCCGTCGGGTTGCCGGACCTGATCGCTCCCGATGCCGATGCCTACGCCGCCCGCGCCGCGGCTTTGGCCGCCGACCTCGGCGCGTTGGCCGCCCTGCGCGCGGGCTTGCGGGGCCGTGTCGCGTCCTCCCCGCTCGGCGACGTTCCGGCACTGGCACGCGCCTACGAAGCCGCCTTCCGCACGCTCTGGCGGCGCTGGTGCGCGATGGCGCGGTAAAGCACGCCTATTCGGCGGCGAGCGCGTGGGCGAAGGTTTCCACGCCCTGGACGCCGGCCTCGGTCAATCCATAGGTGCCCTTGGCGATCCGCTCGAACCAGCCGTAGACGTTGCGCTGAAGGATGGCCGCGGCGTCCTTCGGCGCCCCGACGGCGCGCAGCGCCTTCAGGGACAGCGGCCCGGCCTGCAACAGCCGGGCGCAGCGCAGCGCATCCTGGCGGTAGGCGGTGACGATCGGCACGCGGGTGGAGCCGCCGCGGTTGGGATCGCCGCGGCGCCGCGCGTGCTCTCCCAGCAAGCGGGCGGTGCGCGTCCTGTCCTTGCGCGGGCTGTAGGGAACGGGGTCGAGCAGAACCTCCACCTCATGCCCCGCGGCCCGGCCGGTGTCGACGATCAGCAAGCCGACGCCCAGCCGCCGACACAGCTTGCGCACCCCGCTGTCGTGGGGCGACGCGCCGCTGGCCTTGCGCCCCGGCTGCGGCACGGCGAGATAGACGGTGTCCGTCAGGGCGAGCCGATCCACCCCCTGAAGCAGCAGGTCAAGGGTGAAGCGCTTCTTCAGCTCGACGATCAGCGGCGGCTCGGCCCCGCGCACCGCGACCAGGTCGCAGCCGTGGATTTCGGCCTTCACGTCGTAGCCCTGGGCTTCGAGGAAGGCCTTGACGGGGGCGTAGAGGTCGGTTTCGGCGGTGATGGACATGGGCTTAAGGTTCAACCGCTCACAAATCGCCGGTCAGCACATCGATGGCGCGCCGGATATCGTGGTGCCGACTGGACATGTTCATCACCACATCGCCGATGCCCGTCACCGGAATGCCCGCAATCTGCGACGTCATGGCAACCAGTTGCTCGCCCTGAATATCGAGCACCGGCATCACATCACGAATGGGTGTTCCCGCTTCAGACGTCCGGACGAGAGGAATGACGACGCGCGTGGAGCGCACCGCAACATGATTCCCTTGAACGACGAGAAGAAACGGAACCGGATGGTCAGGTCGGCCGACCGCATCCGGATTCCGGCAGACATCCAGGAAACGCATCAGAACATCCGCTTCCCGGTGCTGAACACGCCGTGCTTTTCCACATAGGAGTCGTAGGCATCAAAGGCCGAACGGTTTTCTTCGATCCAGCGCTCCCGCTTCGCGTCCTTCACCGACTGCTCGACGGCGGCTTCGAAGACTTGCGACAGGTTGATGCCTAAGCTCTTCGCTTCGGCGATCAGATCGGGCCGGGCCGAGACGTTGGTGGGCTTCCTCTGCACTGATCCGCGCGCCATGGACACCCTCCAACGAAAAAACATGCGCAAACACTATGCGCATGTTTCCTCATGGCGTCCAGTCCTCGCTGGGAGAGAGCGTGGCCCGCCCCTCCACACCGGTTACGCCGCAGTCTTCTGCTTGCGCAGGATGGCCAGGATGTCGGAGGCGGCCTTCGGGATGTTGGTGCCGGGGCCGTAGATGGCGGCGGCTCCCGCCTTGTAGAGGTAGTCGTAGTCCTGGGGCGGGATCACGCCGCCGCAGACGACGAGGATGTCCCCGGCGCCTTGGCGGCGCAGTTCCTCGACCAGTTGCGGGACCAGGGTCTTGTGTCCAGCGGCCTGGGACGACACGCCGATGACGTGCACATCGTTCTCCACCGCCTGACGAGCGGCCTCCTCCGGCGTCTGGAACAGCGGCCCGATGTCCACGTCGAAGCCGATGTCGGCGAAGCTGGTGGCGATCACCTTGGCACCGCGGTCGTGGCCGTCCTGGCCCATCTTGACGACGAGGATGCGCGGGCGGCGGCCCTCCTCGGCGGCGAAGGCGGACACCTCCTCCTGGATCTTCTTGAAGCCCTCGTCGCCCTCATAGGCGGCGCCGTAGACGCCGGAAACGGAGCGGATGACCGCCACATGGCGGGTGAAGGCCTTCTCCAGCGCGTCGGAAATCTCGCCGACCGTGGCGCGGGCCCGGGTGGCCTCGACCGACAGGGCCAGCAGGTTGCCGGACTTCTCCGTGGCGGCCTTGGTCAGCGCTTCCAGGGCGGCGCGGCACGTGACGTCGTCGCGGTTGGCGCGCACGCTGTTCAGGCGGGCGATCTGGGATTCGCGGACCGCCGTGTTGTCGATGTCCAGCACGTCGACCATCTCGGGGTTCTCGGGGCGGTACTTGTTGACGCCGACGATCACCTCCTCGGCGCGGTCGACGCGGGCCTGCCGGCGGGCGGCGGCCTCCTCGATCAGCAGCTTGGGCATACCGCTGTCCACCGCCTTGGTCATGCCGCCAAGATCCTCGACCTTGTTGATGAGGTCGAGCGCGGCGTTGGCGAGGCTGTGGGTCAAATTCTCGATGTAGTAGGAGCCGCCCAGCGGATCGACCACGTTGGTGACGCCCGACTCCTCGGCGATGATGAGCTGGGTGTTGCGGGCGATGCGGGCGGAGAACTTCGTCGGCAGGCCCAGCGCCTCGTCGAAGGCGTTGGTGTGCAGCGACTGGGTGCCGCCCAGCACCGCCGCCATCGCCTCGATGGTGGTGCGGATGACGTTGTTGTAGGGGTCCTGCTCGGTCAGGCTGACGCCGGAGGTCTGGCAGTGGGTGCGCAGGGCCAGCGAGCGGGCGTCCTTCGGGTCGAACTTCTGCTTCATCAGGGTCGACCACAGCAGGCGTGCGGCGCGCAGCTTGGCGATCTCCATGAAGAAGTTCATGCCGATGGAGAAGAAGAAGGACAGGCGCGGCGCGAACTTGTCGACCGGCAGCCCCTTGGACATGGCGGCGCGGACATATTCGAGGCCATCGGCGATGGTGAAGGCCAGTTCCTGCACCGCGGTCGCCCCGGCCTCCTGCATGTGGTAGCCGGAGATCGAGATCGAGTTGAACTTCGGCATGTTCAGCGCCGTGTACTCGATGATGTCCGCGATGATCCGCATCGAGGGCTCGGGCGGGTAGATGTAGGTGTTGCGGACCATGAACTCTTTGAGGATGTCATTCTGGATGGTTCCGCTCAGCTTGTCCTGGCTGACACCCTGCTCCTCCGCGGCGACGATGTAGCCGGCGAGGATCGGCAGCACCGCGCCGTTCATGGTCATCGACACCGACATCTTGTCGAGCGGGATGCCGTCGAAGAGGATCTTCATGTCCTCGACGCTGTCGATGGCGACGCCGGCCTTGCCCACGTCGCCGACCACGCGCGGGTGGTCGCTGTCATAGCCGCGGTGGGTGGCGAGATCGAAGGCGACCGACAGGCCCATCTGCCCGGCCTTCAGGTTCGCCTTGTAGAAGGCGTTGGAGTCCTCGGCGGTCGAGAAGCCGGCGTACTGGCGGATGGTCCAGGGCTTCACCGCGTACATCGTGGCGCGCGGGCCGCGGGTGAAGGGCGGGAAGCCGGGCAGGCTGTCCAACTCCAGCCCTTCCAGATCGGCGGCGGTGTAGAGCGCCTTGACGTCCAGACCCTCCGGAGTCTTCCAGACGAGGTCTTCGAGCGTCCCGTTGGCGCCCAGGTCCTTGGTGGCCAGGGTCTGCCAGTCGGCCTGGGTCTTCTTCGGGAACTCGCTCATGGGACGTCTCCTCGACACGGCTTTTTGGTTCGAATGATTTGAAACGATCAATGAAACGGGAGTGTCTTGCCC
>NZ_JAUQTX010000027.1:0-38909 GCF_059803775.1 Azospirillum sp. UFLA03-27
AGCGTCAGTTGTGGATTCGAGACAGGGGGGTGGCGGCGGGCTGGAACTGGTGCACGGGCAGGTGGACGGGCTGGATTCCATCCTGATGGTCCGCGGCATTCCGGGACGCGGGGGTGCCCTGGAGGGCATGGTCCTGCTGGCGCTTCCCTCCTCCAGCCTGCACACGGTTCTCGATGTCTTCAGCGACGGGCGGCACAGCGTCGCCGGCCTGTTCCGCCTGGACGGCACGCGGCTCGCCGGCAGCGGCGGCAGCGGGATCGGTCCGCTCCCCGCGCTGGACCCCGGGGCGGAGCGCGGTGAGAGCGACTGGTCGCTCGGCGGGCAGGGCGTGGTCATCGGCCTGAAGCGGATGCGCGACTTTCCGGCGGTGGCGGCGGTCGCTCTGCCGCGCGCCGTCGTTCTGGAGCCGTGGAGCAGCCGCCTGCAGCACGGCTTCATGATGGTGGGCGTCAGCGTCATCGCGCTGTTCGGGCTGGCGGCACTCGGCTGGGCCAGCCTGCGGCGCGAGGCGGCGGCCCGCGACGCCCTGCGCGACGCCAACGCCCGGCTGGAGCAGCGGGTTGAGGAGCGCACCGCCGACCTGCGCTCCCTCAATCAGAAGCTGGTCCGCGCCCTGGCCGAGAAGGAGCGCGCCAATCAGGCCAAGGCCCGTTTCCTGTCGGCGGCCAACCACGATCTGCGCCAGCCCTTCCAGGCGCTGCGCCTGTTCCATCATCTGCTGATGGAGCGACTGAAGGAACCGCGCGAGCGGTCGATCGCCGAGAAGATGGGCGAGGCGCTGGACAGCGGGGAGAAGCTGCTGCACGCGCTGCTGGAGGTCGCTACGCTGGACGCCGGGGTGGTCCGCCCGAACATCGCCGAGGTGTCCATCGCCACCGTCCTGGGCGGCGCGGCGTCGGAGTTCCGGGGGCTGGCGGCGGACAAGCAACTGGATTTGCGGGTGCGGGCGTGCGACGCTATGGTGCGCACCGACGCCACGCTGCTGACCCGCATGCTGGGCGACCTGCTGCGCAACGCCATCGCCTACACGCCGGCGGGCGGGGTGGTGGTCGGCTGCCGGCGGCGTGGCCAATGGCTGCGCATCGAGGTGTGGGACACCGGCCCGGGCATCGCGGCGGAGCATCTGGACGCCATCTTCGAAGACTTCGTGCAGTTGGGCAACCCGGAGCGCGACCGCCGCCGCGGCCTGGGGCTGGGGCTTCCCAAGGTGCGCCGCAAGGCCGCTCTGCTGGGCCACGCGGTGGAGGTCCGGTCGCGTCCGGGCCAGGGTTCGGTCTTTTCCATCATGGTCCCGCTGGCGGCCAGCAAATCGCGGACGGACGCGGCGGCCCCGGTGCCCGCCGACCGTGCGGAGGATCCGGCGGCGCGCCTGATCCTGATCGTCGAGGACGACCCGGTGCAGAGTTCCGGGATGCAGCTCCTCTTGGAAAGCTGGGGGCACGACGTGATGGTGGCGGCGGACGGGCCGGCGGCGCTGGCGGCGCTGCGCGCGGCCCCGCGCTGTCCGGACCTCATACTGTCGGATTTCCGCCTGCCGGGTCCGCTGACCGGCGCCGAGACGATCACCCGCGCGGCGGAGCAGGTAGGACGGCCCATTCCCGGCATCATCCTGACCGGCGACACCGGCCCCGAACGCATCCGCGAGGCGGTGGCCGCCGGCTGTCGCCTGCTGCACAAGCCCGTCACCCCCGACGTGCTGCGCGACGCGCTGAACGCGCTGGGGGCGGAGCGCGTGCCGGTGCGGCAAAGCCAGTCGTCAGCGGCGTGAAGGCCGGAAGGCGTTTTCCCCGGCAGGAAAAGCATCCCATTGTGGGTTGCATTAATCATTCGTGAAGGCTGCCAAGGGTACTCTGAAACCGTGATCGGAGGCGAACACGGCCATGCAGCAGCGTCCTCTCACCCGTCTGGATCAGGTCCAGCTCGACGCGGTTGTGCGCCGGCACGAGATGTTCCGGAACGCCCGCATCGGCGGGGCGCGGGCGACGCTGTCCTTTTTCGACCTGAACGGGTTGGACCTCACCGGGCGTGACCTCGCCCACGCCGATTTCGTCGGGGCCAGCCTGCGCGGCGCCGATCTGGCCGGGGCGCGGCTGGATTGCGCGTCGATGTTCGCCACCGACCTGCGGCTGGCCAATCTGGAGAACGCCAGCCTCATCAAGACCGACCTGCGCGGCGCCTGCCTGCGCGGGGCCATCCTGATCGGCGCCAACCTGTTCGAGGCGGACCTGCGCGACGGCTCGCTGGCGGAGAAGGACCGTGACGGCAGCCTGCGCATCATCCAGGTGGAGGACCGGCCGACCGAGGCGTCGGGGGCCGACCTGTCCGGCGCCAATCTGACCAACGCCCGGCTGTCCGGGGCCATGGCAATCCACACCGACTTCACCGACGCGCTGATGCGCGGGTGCAAGCTGGTCCGCGCCACCATGCGCGGGGCCAATTTCACCGGATCGAACCTGGAAGGGGCGGACCTGTCCGGGGCCGATCTGCGCGGCGCCTGCCTGCGCGGCGCGGTGCTGACCGGTGCCACCATGGTCATGACGGAGCTGGCCGACGCCGACATGGAGGACGCCCTGACCGACGATCCGGTCGGCCGCGTCGTCGCCGAACTCGGGCGCCCGCTGGACGAGCTGCTGCACGAGCACATCCGCTGGGTCGGGTCGAGCGGGGCGGAGGGAACGGCGCTCGACCTCTCGGGCTTCGACCTGCGGCACGCCCCGTCGCTGGCCCACACCTGCCTGACCATGCTGCGGGCGGTCGGGGCGACCCTGTACGGGCTGGACCTGACCAGCGTGCAGCTTCAGGCCGCGGTGCTGGAGAAGGGCGACCTGCGTCTGGCCAAACTGATCAACGGCGACCTGCGCGGCGTGAACCTGCGCCTCGCCAAGCTGAACAACGCCGACCTGCGCAAGGCCAACCTGCGCCCGCTCTATTTCGACGAGAGACGGTCAATGGCCTCCGACCTGTCGGGCGCGCGGCTGCGCTACGCCGACCTGCGCGGCGCCTGCCTGCGCGAGGTGAATTTCGCGGGGGCTGATCTGTCCTTCGCCAACCTGTCCGGCTGCGACCTGACCAACACGGACCTGACCAACGCCCGCATGTTCGGGGCGAAGCTGGAGCGTCGCGCTCTTTCCGACGGGGCGATTCTCGACGGTGTGGCGGGGCTCAAGTTTTAAGGAAAAAGGCCCTTCCTCCGGCGGGAGGAAGGGCCTTTCTTGCGGAGCCGGCGGCGATTACCAGGCCGGAACCACCGCACCCTTGAAGCGGTCGAGGATGAACTGCTTCACCTCGTCGCTCTGGTAGACCTTCACCAGCGTGGCGACCCACGGCTTGTCCTGGTCGACCTTGCGGATGGCGATGACGTTGGCGTAGGGGCTCTCGCTGGCCTCGCGGGCGATGGCGTCCTTGTTCGGGTCCAGGCCGGATTCCATGGCGAAGTTGGTGTTGATGACCGCCACGGTCACGTCGTCCAGCGAGCGCGGAAGCTGGGCGGCGTCCAGTTCCAGGATCTGGAGCTTCTTCGGGTTCTCGGAGATGTCGAGCGGCGACGCCTTCAGGCCGGCGCTCTCCTTCACCTTCAGCAGCCCCTTGGCCTGGAGCAGCAGCAGGGCGCGGCCGCCGTTGGTCGGGTCGTTGGGGATGGAGATCTTGGCGCCGTCGGGCAGCTCGTCCAGGCTCTTCACCTTCTTCGAGTAGACGCCCATCGGGAAGATCACCGTCTTGGCGACGCTGACCAGCTCGTAGCCGCGGTCCTTCACCTGGTTGTCCAGGTAGGGCTGGTGCTGGAAGGAGTTGGCGTTCAGGTCGCCCTGCGACAGCGCCTGGTTCGGGATGACGTAGTCGGAGAACTCCAGCACCGTCAGGTCGAGGCCCTCCTTGGCGGCCAGCGGCTTGACCTTCTCCAGGATCTGGCCGTGCGGGCCGGGGGTGACGCCGATCTTCAGGGCTTCGGCCGACGCGCCGACGGCGGTCGCCAGGGTCGCGATGCCGGCCACCAGACCAAAGGCCGCGCCGAGCACACGGTTACGGAACATCTCCAACTCCTCAGGACTTCAGGTTGCGTTTGTTGACGCGGCGGGCGATCCAGTCGCCCGTCGATTGAACGATCTGCACCAGCACGATCAGCACGATGACCACGGCCAGCATCACCTCCGGCAGGAAGCGCTGGTAGCCGTAGCGGATGCCGAGGTCGCCCAGCCCGCCGCCGCCGACCGCGCCGACCATGGCCGAATAGCCGATCAGGCTGACCACCGACAGCGTCAGGCCCAGCGCGATGGCGGGCATCGCCTCCGGCAGCAGGACCTTGCGGATGATCTGGAAGGGCGTGGCGCCCATGGACTGCGCCGCCTCGATCAGGCCGCGGTCGACCTCGCGCACGGCGCCCTCGACGATGCGGGCGATGAAGGGCACGGCGGCGACCGTCAGCGGCACGATGGCCGCGGCGGTGCCGATGGAGGTGCCGGCGATCAGCCGGGTGAAGGGGATGATCGCCACCACCAGGATGATGAAGGGGGTGGAGCGCGTCATGTTCACCAGCACGCCGGCGACCCGGTTGAAGGCGAGGTTCTGCAGCAGCTCCCCCCGGCCGGTGACGGCCAGGAGCACGCCCAGCGGAAGGCCCAGCGCCGTGCCCAGGAGGCCCGACACCGCCACCATGTAGAGCGTGTCGAGAAGCGCCTTAAACAGCAGCGCGTAGATTTCCGGGGACAGCATGACCGAGCACCTCGACACCGAGCTTGTTGACGTTCAGGAGGCTGATGGCCGCCTCGATGGACTGCGGGTTGCCGATGGCCTCAACCACCAGCGTTCCGAAGGGCGCGCCCTGGATCTCGTCGATCTGGCCGTGCCAGATGTTCAGGTCCAGGTTCAGCTTGCGGCTGATCGCGCTGATCACCGGGGAGGTCGCGCGCTCGCCCGTGAAGGTGATGCGCAGCACCATGTTCGACCCCGGCACCGGCGTGGCCGACAGGCGGGCGCGCAGACTGTCCGGGATGCCGCGGTTGATCACCGGATCGACGAAGGTCTTCGTCGTCTCGTGCTTCGGGTGCGCGAAGATGTCGAAGACCGGCCCCTGCTCGATGATCCGCCCGTTCTCCATCACCGCCACCTTGTGGCAGATCTCCTTGATGACGGCGATCTCGTGGGTGATCAGGACGATGGTCAGCCCCAGCCGCTTGTTGATGTCGGCCAGCAGATGGAGGATCTGGGTCGTCGTCTCCGGATCGAGGGCGGAGGTCGCCTCGTCCGACAGCAGCACCTTGGGCTTGCTGGCCAGCGCGCGGGCGATGCCGACGCGCTGCTTCTGCCCGCCCGACAGCTCCGCCGGGTAACGGTCGCGCTTGTCGGTGAGGCCGACGAGGTCGAGCAGCGGCTCCACCGTCTCGCGGATCTGCGCCTTCGCCACCCCGGCCAGCTCCAGCGGCAGGGCGACGTTGTCGAACACCGTACGCGAGGACAGCAGGTTGAAGTGCTGGAAGATCATGCCGATGCTGTGCCGCGCTTCGCGCAGATCGCGCGGCGACAGGGCGGTGACGTCCACCCCGTCGACCAGCACGCGGCCCGACGTCGGCTTTTCCAGCAGGTTCACGGTGCGCAGCAGCGTGGATTTGCCGGCGCCCGAGCGCCCGATGATTCCGTAGATCTCGCCGCGCCCGATGGTAAGGTCGATGTCGGCGAGCGCCTGGACTGGCAGCCCGGTGCCGCGGGACGGATAGGTTTTCTGAAGCTGTTCGAAGGTTATCATACGCTCTTGGCCTCCCGACGTGCGCCCAGATCGCGGGCGGCGTCGCGCAGGACGGTCTTCTGGATTTTACCGGTCGATGTCTTCGGCAGGTCGCTGAACACGACGGTGCGCGGCACCTTGTAGTGCGCAATGCGGTCGCGGCACCATTGAATTATGTCGGACTCAGAGGGGCGCTCCGCGCCGGGCTTCACCGTGACGAAGGCGCAGGGGCTCTCGCCCCAACGGTCGTCGGGGCGGGCGACCACGGCGGCCTCCAGAACGGCGGGGTGCCGGTACAACGCTTCCTCCACCTCCAGGGACGAGATGTTCTCGCCGCCGGATATGATGATGTCCTTGCTGCGGTCCTTCACCTCGATATAGCCGTCGGGGTGCAGCACGCCCAGGTCCCCGGTGCGGAACCAGCCGTCCTTCAGCGCCTCCTTCGTCGCCGCGGGGTTCTTCAGATAGCCCTTCATCACCGTGTTGCCGCGCAGCGCGATCTCGCCGATGGTCTGGGCGTCGGCGGGGACCGGCCGGCCGGTCTCGCGGTCGAGCACGGTGGCGTCCTCCACCGCGACGTGGTTCACCCCCTGCCGCGCGAGTTGCAGCGCCAGCCCGTCGGCGTCGAGATGCTCCCAGCCGTCCTGCGGGGCGCAGACGGTGGCCGGGCCGTAGCATTCGGTCAGCCCGTACATGTGCACCACGTCGAAGCCGAGCGCCGCCATGCCGGCCAGCACGGCGGACGGCGGAGCGGCGCCGCCGGTGCCCACGACGACGCGGCGGGGGGCGGGCCGCCGCACCGATGCCGGGGCGTGGATCAGCATGTTCAGCACGATCGGCGCGCCGCACAAATGGGTGACGCCCAGCTCCGCGATGGCGTCGAAGATCGCCGCCGGCTCCACCCGGCGCAGGCAGACATGGGTGCCGCCCGCGGCGGTGACCGCCCAGCTGTAGGTCCAGCCGTTGCAATGGAACATCGGCAGCGTCCACAGGAAGACGCTCTCGGGCCGGACGTTCAGGGTGAAGGCGTTGCCCAGCGCGTTCAGATAGGCGCCGCGGTGGTGATAGACGACGCCCTTGGGGTTGCCGGTGGTGCCGCTGGTGTAGTTCAGCGCGATGGCCTGCCACTCGTCGCCCGGCCCGTGCCAGGGGGCGGGGTCGGCGGCGGCGAGGAAGTCCTCATACTCCACGGCACCCAGCGACGGCGCGTCGGGCGCCTGCTCGTCGGCGATCTCCACCAGCGTGACGGGGCGCTCCGTCCGGGCGAGCGCGGCCCTGGCGACCGGCGACAGTTCGCGGTCGACGAGCAGGAGCGCCGTCTCGCTGTGGTCCAGGATGAAGGCGATGGCCGCGGCGTCCAGCCGCGTGTTCAGCGCGTTCAGGACCGCGCCGGCCAGCGGCACCGCGTAATGGGCCTCCAGCAGCGCCGGGACGTTGGGCGCCAGCACCGACACCGTGTCGCCGCGCCTCACCCCGGCCCGCAGCAGCGCCCCGGCGAAGCGCCGCACCCGGTCGTGGAACTGCGCGTAGGTGATGGTGCGGCGGCCGTGGCGGATGGCCGGCTTGTCTGGATAGACCTTCGCCGCGCGTTTCAGGAAGCTGAGCGGGCTGAGCGGGACGTGGTTCGCGGGGTCGGGGGCGAGGCCACGGTCGAAGATCGAGGCGGTGCGGCTGAACTGGCCGGTCATGACGGAGCTTCCTGAAAAGAAAGGCCCCTCTCCCCTTCAAGCGGGGAGAGGGGATGGACAGAGGGCAATCACCAAGTCGGGATGATGGTGCCGTTGAAGCGCGTGTTGATGAAGTCGCGCACCTCGGCGGAGCGGTACAGTTCGATGAAGCGCTTGATCGCCGGGTCCTCGGCGCGGTCCTTGCGGACGGCCCAGATGAGGTGCCATTTCGACTGGTCGTCTTCCAGAACCAGGGCGGTCTTCGGAGACAGCCCGGCCAGGACCGCGTAGTTCAGCGTGATGACCGAGGCGTCAACGTCGTCCAGCGAGCGCGGAAGCTGAGCGGCGTCCAACTCCACCAGCTTGATCTTCTTCGGGTTGGACGCGATGTCGGCGATGGAGGTGTTCAGGCCCGCCCCGTCCTTCAGCCCGATCACCCCGGCCTTGGCCAGCAGGAACAGCGCACGGGCGCCGTTGGTGGGGTCGTTGGGGATGGAGACGCTGGCCCCCTCCTTCAGGTCGGCCAGCGACGACACCTTCTTCGCGTAGATGCCCATGGGTACGACGATGCTCTTGGCGACCGGCACGATGTCGTAGCCACGCTGCTTGATCTGGTTGTCCAGGAAGGGCTGGTGCTGGAAGTTGTTGGCGTCGATGTCGCCGGACTGGAGGGCGGCGTTGGGCATGTTCCAGTCGGTGAACTCGATCACCTCCGCCTTCAGGCCTTCCTTGGCGGCGATCTTCGCCGTGTACTCCAGGATCTCGCCATAGGGGCCGGCGGACACGCCGAGCTTCAGAGCCGCGGCGCCGGCGCCGGTGGAGACGGTGAGAAGGGCGGCGGTGACAATGGACGTCAGAAAGGCTTTCACGGAACGGGTCCTCTATGCGCGGTGTGGAATGGCCTGGTCGGGCGATGGAGTGTTGTGAAATGCAGGCGCGCGTTCAGCGCCGCCGCACGCCGGAGCGTCGGGCTGCCAACTGCTTGGCGGCGCGCTCGGCTTGTCCGACGTTGCGGAAGGTCTTGCGGTCCAGGTCCCTGAAGGACCAGTCGGACACGAAAAAGGTGAAGCCGCCCTGGCCGGCGACGACGATGCCGGCGGACTGGCCCTGAACTTCGATGGCGTAGGCGTTGGAGGTGCTCATGACGGCGTTCTCCCTCGGCCCGCGGCGCTGCGGCGCGCGGGCTTCATGCGGATCGGATGCTGGACGGAACGGGTGGGCGCGCTGGGGTCAGCGGCGACACGAGGCGTTGCGCATTCGGCAACACAGGCCCATCGCAGTGCCGGTCCGATCGGCGGGGGAGGTGAGGGGCATCATGGTCATTCCGGTCACTCCTGTCAGAGTTCCACGACCGGTATCGTGGCGCTTTAGCGTTTGGTGACGCGGCGCAAGCTGGCGATCAAATTGCCGCGGGGCGCCCCCCTTGGGCGTCCGGGGATTTATCTACAATGTTGATGGGCATTCGGTCAAGGAGAAAAATGAAAAAGAATATGTGAAATGACGTGTACAACAAAAATTATAAGTTCAATATTTTTGGGAGGGAGATAGGGAAGAGGTGCCCCGCCCCGATGGATGGAGTTCCCGATTTCCGCGCCCGACAAAGCCGCCCTGCGCCGCACTACGCCTCCTAAGACCGTGACGGCGGCGCGGAATGTGGTATATCCGGGCAGCGGTTCAGCCCGAGGAGAGTTCTTTGCCCGCCGATACCCGTGCTCTTGGCGCGCCGGCGCCCAGCACGCCGGCCGATGCGTCGTCGAACGCGTCGGCCAGTCAGCCGCTGGTTCTGGCCCTGCCCAAGGGACGCATCCTGAAGGAGCTGCGCCCGTTGCTCGCCCATGCCGGCATCGAGCCGGAAGCGGCGTTCGACGACGCGGACAGCCGGCTCCTGCGCTTTGCGACCAACATCCCGAATCTCAGCATCATCCGCGTCCGGTCCTTCGACGTGGCGACCTTCGTCGCCTTCGGCGCCGCCCATCTGGGCGTGGCCGGCAACGACGTGCTGATGGAGTTCGACTATCCGGAAATCTACGCGCCGCTCGACCTCGGCATCGGAAAGTGCCGCCTGTCGGTCGCCGAACCGGTCGAACTGGGGGAGAGCGACGATCCGTCGCGTTGGAGCCATGTGCGCGTCGCGACCAAATACCCGGAGGTCACCAGGAAGCATTTCGCGGCGCGCGGGGTGCAGGCGGAGTGCGTGAAACTGAACGGCGCGATGGAACTTGCCCCGACCCTCGGCCTGTGCCGCCGCATCGTCGATCTGGTGTCCACCGGCTCGACGCTGAAGGCGAACGGTCTGGTGGAGATCGAGCACATCGCCGACGTCACCTCCCGCCTCATCGTCAACCGGGCCGCCTTCAAGACGCGGCCCGAGGAGATCTCCGGCTGGATCGACCGCTTCCGGGAGGCTGTGAATGCCCGTCAGGCTTGATGCCCAGGACCCCCGCTTCGCCGAAGGCTTCGAGGGGCTTCTCCACGCCAAGCGCGAAACCAGCGAGGACGTGCAGGTCCTGGTCGCCGGCGTCATCGACGACGTGCGCAAGCGCGGCGACGCGGCGCTGATCGACTACACCGCCCGCTGGGACCGCCAGACGCTGACCCCCGCCACCCTGCGCATCTCCCAGGAGGAGGTCGACGCGGCGGTCGGGAAATGTGGCGACGACCTGCTGCGCGCGCTCGACACCGCGGCGGAGCGCATCGAGAGCTTCCACCGCCTCCAGGTGCCGGAGACGACCGACTACCGCGACGCCCAGGGCGTGCGGCTGGGCGCCCGCTGGACGGCGGTCGGGGCCGCCGGCCTCTATGTGCCGGGCGGCACGGCGTCCTACCCCAGCTCCGTCCTGATGAACGCGCTGCCGGCCAAGGTCGCGGGGGTGGAGCGCATCGTCATGGTGGTGCCGACCCCGGACGGGGCGATCAACCCGCTGGTCCTGGCCGCCGCCAAGCGCTGCGGCATCACCGAGATCTACCGCATCGGCGGCGCCCAGGCCGTGGCCGCGCTGGCCTACGGCACGGAGACCATCGCGCCGGTGGACAAGATCGTCGGCCCCGGCAACGCCTTCGTCGCCGCCGCCAAGCGGCTGGTCTACGGCACCGTGGGCATCGACAGCATCGCCGGCCCGTCGGAGATCCTGGTGGTCGCCGACAACCGGAACGACCCGGCCTGGATCGCCATGGACCTGCTGTCCCAGGCGGAGCACGACACCTCGGCCCAGTCGATCCTCATCACCGACGACCCGACTTTCGCCGACGCGGTGGCGGCGGCGGTGGACCGGCATCTGGAGACGCTGCCCCGCGCCGCCATCGCCGGGGAGAGCTGGCGGGAGCACGGCGCCATCATCGTGGTGCGCGACCTGCTGGCCGAGTCGCCGGCCCTGATCGACCGGCTGGCGCCGGAGCATCTGGAACTGGCGGTGGAGGACCCCGACGCGCTGGCCGCGAAGGTGCGCAACGCCGGTGCCATCTTCCTCGGCCGCTACACGCCGGAGGCCATCGGCGATTACGTTGCCGGCCCGAACCACGTCCTGCCGACGGCGCGCTCCGCGCGCTTCTCCTCCGGCCTGAACGTGCTCGATTTCATGAAGCGGACGACCTTCGTCGCCTGCGATGCGGACAGCGTGAAGGCGATCGGTCCGGCGGCGGTGACGCTGGCCCGGTCGGAGGGTCTGGACGCGCACGCGCTGTCGGTGGCGCTGCGCCTGCCCGGGGGAGGTCAGGGGTGAGCACGAAGGGCAACCGCCGCATCGTCCACGTGACGCTCGACGAGAAGACGGTGATCCGGCGCAAGCCGGAGGTGGAGCACGAGCGCGCGGTTGCCATCTTCGACCTGCTCGAAGACAACGAGTTCTTCCCCTGCGACCATGCCGACTCCGGCCCCTATCACCTGCATCTGTCGATCGAGGACAACCGGCTGGTCTTCGACGTCCGGCGCGACGACGACAGCGCGCTGGACAGGATCACCCTGCCGGTGACCGGCTTCCGGTCCGTCGTCCGGGACTATTTCCTGATCTGCGAAAGCTACTATCAGGCGATCAAGCGCTCCACGCCCTCGCAGATCGAGGCGATCGACATGGGGCGCCGCGGCCTGCACAACGAAGGATCGGAGATGCTGCGCGAACGGCTGGCCGGCAAGGTCGAAATGGATCTCCAGACGGCGCGTCGGCTGTTCACGCTGATCTGCGTCCTCCACATCCGCGGCTGACGGGGTCGGGCGGCGCATGGCCCCGGTGCTGCAACCGCTCCCCGTGACGAGCGTGTTGTTCGCCTGCACCTACAACATGATCCGCTCGCCGATGGCGGCGGCGATCATGCGGCATTTCCATGGCACGCGCGTCTATGTCGACTCGGTCGGCGTGCGCGAGGGGGACGAGGTCGACCCCTTCGCCGTGGCGGTGATGGAGGAGATGGGCATCGACCTGTCCCGCCACCGCTGCCGCAGCTTCGAGGATCTGGAGGACACGAATTTCGACCTGATCGTGTCGCTGTCGCCGGAGGCACAGCACCGCGCCATCGAGATGACCCGCACCATGGCGTGCGACGTGGAGTTCTGGAACACCTTCGACCCGACCCTGGTGGACGGCAACCGCGAGGCCATGCTGGAGGCCTACCGCAAGGTCCGCGACGGGTTGCTGGGCAGGATCAAGGAACGGTTTCCATTGTCCCGCGGCCCGATGGTGTGACCATCCGCCGGTTTGACGGCGGGATTATGTGAAGTCCTTTTTCAAGGATGGGTTGAGGTGCTATTGAGATGGGTCATCGAACGACGTGTGCCCCTCCACCTAGTCTCTAGAGACCCTTGAGAGGTTCTCCGCCTGATGCTCGCCGGTTTGCCGTCCCGCCTGTTTCGTGCCACCGGTCTGCGGAGTCTCCGTCTGCGTCTGATGGGCGTCGTGCTGGCGTCCCTGGCTCTGCCGTTGGCCGGGGCGCTGTACTTTTTCGACCAGCAGCTCGACCAGCGCCTGAGCAGCGCCCAGGAACTGGCGCGGCACCTGACCGAGGACGGGGTGGAGCGGCAGCGCGACCTGATCGGCGAGGCGCGGAACCTGCTGAGCGTTCTGGCCCTGGTGCCGGCGGTCCGCGACGCCGACCACAGGGACACCGACGCCTGCGTCGCCACGCTGGCGCCGATGCCGCGGCAGCACCGCTGGACGACCGGCGTGTGGGTGACCGACCCGAACGGCCTCCTCATCTGCGACACGACCGGCCCCGGCTCCGGGATGAGCCTGCGCGAGCGCGAGTATTTCCAGCGGGCGCTGGACACCAAATCCTTCGTGCTGAGCGAGGTGGTGATCGGCAAGCGTTCAGGGAAGCCGCTGATCCTGGCGGTGCAGCCGGTGCTGGTGAATGGTGAGGTTGAGCGGGTTCTCGGGGTGGCGATCGACCTCGCTTGGTTGACCGATCTGGTGAAGGTGACGAAGCAGGACGATGCGCGCATTCTGGTGCTCGACCGTCGCGGGGTGCTGATCGCCCGCCAGCCCGATCCGGAAGGCTGGGTCGGGCGCAGTCTGATGGATTTCCCATACATCAAGCGCATGCTGACCGAGGGCAGCGGCGTGTTCGAAAGCGAAAGCGCTGACGGGCGCACCCGCATCTGGGCTTTCCGCCATTCTCCGGAAACCGATACCGTCTTTGCCGTGGGCATGCCGACCGAGCCGATCGTGGCGGACGCCCAACGTGACCTGCTGCGCGGGCTGGTCCTGCTCGGTATCGCCGGGCTGTTCAGCGTGGCCGCGCTCTGGTCTCTGCTCCACGCCTCGGTCCTGCGCTGGATGCGCGTTCTCAGCCAGGCGGCGACCCGGATCGGGGCCGGCGACGTCGGGACCGTGGTGGAGGCCCACGGCGCGCCCGACGAGATTCGGCTGGTGGCCAACGCCTTCAACGACATGTCGGGCCGGCTGAAGCGGCGCGAGCAGGAGCTGCGCGCCGCCATGGAGGAGGCCCGCGCCGGCAGCCGCGCCAAGGAGGATTTCCTGGCGACCATGAGCCACGAGATCCGGACGCCGATGAACGGCGTGATCGGATTCGCCGACATGCTTCTGGAAACGCCGCTGACGGCGGAGCAGCGGCGCTACGCCTCCCAGGTGCGGGAGGCCGGGCGTTCCCTGCTGACCGTCATCAACGACGTGCTGGACCTGTCGAAGCTGGAGGCGGGCAAGCTCGATCTGGTCCGTGTGCCGTTCCGACTGGACGATCTGGCCGACCGCTGCCAGGCCATCGTACGGCTGGCCGCCGAGCAGAAGGGGCTGGAGATGCACACCTCCGTCTCCGCGGCAGCGCGCGGCTACGTGCTGGGCGATCCCGATCGGGTGCGCCAGATCCTGCTGAACCTGCTCGGCAACGCGGTGAAGTTCACCGACACGGGCAGCGTCCGCCTGACCGTCAAGGCCATGGGGGATGAGGCCGGCCCGCGCCGCTACACCTTCACCGTCAGCGACACCGGCATCGGCGTGCCCGAAGACCGCCAGCGCGAACTGTTCCAGCGCTTCAGCCAGTTGGACCGCGGGCGCGGCGGCACCGGGCTGGGGCTGGCCATCTGCCACCGTCTGGTCGAGCTGATGGGCGGCGAGATCGGCGTGGAAAGCCGCCCCGGCGTCGGCAGCACCTTCTGGTTCAGCCTTCCGCTGCAACCCGCCAGCGCCCCGGAACGGGACGACCAGGACGGCGGTGCGCTGAACCACCAGCCGCCGAGCCGCGGCGCGCGCATTCTGCTCGCCGAGGATCTGGCGATGAACCGCGATCTGGTGATCGCCATGTTGACCCGGGCCGGTCACCATGTGGACGCGGTGCCCGACGGCGCCGCCGCCGTGACCGCGGTGCAGGAGCGCGTGTACGACCTCGTCCTCATGGACGTGCAGATGCCGGTGATGGACGGGCTGGAGGCGACGCGGCGCATCAGGGCGCTTCCCGGCGTGCTGGGCCGCATCCCGATCCTGGCCCTGTCGGCGGGCGTGCTGGCCGTGGAGGTGGAGCGCTGCCGACAGGCCGGGATGGACGATCATCTGGCCAAGCCCTTGGAGAAAAGCCGGCTTCTGGCCGCCGTCGACCATTGGAACGGCGAGGGGCGGCGAACGGCGGTTGATGTCGGCCCCATCCGCATGGCCGACACGCCAAGCGATTGAATCCTCCGCGCCGATCCCGGCCAATGATTAAGAAAAATTAAGGCCTTTGTGCTAAAGCTGCGGCGAAGGGTTCCGCGGGAGCGGTTCCGGTCTGACGGTTCCGGTGTTCCATGAAGGTCGCGCTGCCTCCACTCGTCCCGCTTCCCGAGCGCAAGCCGGATGTTCCCGCGCCGCCGTCCTCCACGGGCGCCGCGTCGGGCGGGTCGTTCCAAAGCGCGCTGGCGGATGCCCAGCCGGTTCCCCGCGGGCGATTGACCAACGGGCAGAAGGTGCCGCCCCTGCCGGCCGCGAAGCCGGAGGCGCCGATCCAACTCGCCGACGGAACCCGCGTGCCGTTTCCCGCCCGCAAGCCCGAGGCCGCCGCGATGGCTGCTGCGTCAGGCACCCAATCGACGGTGATCGGCGCCGCGCTGGCGAACAGCCCCGCCGCCGGGCAGGTGGTTCTAGCGGCCCAGCAGGTCGCCGGCCTGTCGGGCCACAGCTTCACCGCCATTCTCGCCCAGGCGACCCAGGAAAGCGGGCTGGATCCGGCGGCCCGCAACCGCTCCAGCTCCGCCGCCGGTCCGTTCCAGTTCCTGGAGCGCACCTGGCTCGACCTGTTCCGCCGCCATGGCTCCGCCTACGGCCAGGGAGAACTGGCGAGCGCGATCCAAAGCCGCAACGGCATCCCCTCGGTCAAGGACCCGGCGGTGCGCCGCCAGATCCTGGCGCTGCGCCACGACGTCGACCTTTCCGCCGGCATGGCCGCGCGCTACCTGTCCGAGGGCCGCGACCGGCTGGAGGAGCGGCTGAAGCGCCCAGTGTCGGAAACCGAGAGCCGCATCGCCTATGTGCTGGGCGTCGGCGGAGCGGCCAAGCTGATCCGTGCCGCCGAGTCGTCGCCCAGGGCCGCCGCGGCGGAGCTTCTGCCCGCTGCGGCGCGGAGCAACCGCGGCCTGTTCTACGACCGCGCCTCGGGCCGGGAGCTCACCGCGTCGGAGACCGTCGCGCGGCTGACGCGGCGCATGGACACCGACCAGAAGGAGATGTTCGAGCGTATCGCGCAGGCCGCGGAACCCCGTCTCCGGCTCGATGGCGGCCCGTCTCCGCTCAGTTCTTTCCAGTCGGCGGCGCTTGGCGGCACCGCGGGCATGGACGCGGGCGGCGCGTCGGAGTATGAAAACGGCGACGGAAACCCGCTCGGCTGAACCGCCGGCTGTTTCCGTCCCATCTGGAAGGCTTTGGCCAACCCCCACGCCGGAGGCTCACTGCCCCCGGTGGAATCCCCCTTGACCGGGCGGCTTCGGGAGGTCAGTTATTGCCTCGAAACTGTTACGGACTTAAGGGGCTATGGCTAAGGAAGATCTGATCGAGTTCTCCGGAACCGTCGTCGAGCTGCTGCCGAACGCGATGTTCCGTGTGAAGCTCGACAATGAGCATGAAGTGCTGGCGCACACCTCCGGCAAGATGCGCAAGAACCGCATCCGCGTGCTGGCCGGTGACCGCGTCAACGTCGAGATGACGCCCTACGACCTGACCAAGGGCCGGATCACGTTCCGGTTCAAGTGATTGAACCGGTTTCCCGCGTTGAACCGGTTTCCACCGTCGGCCATCCTCCCCGCGTTATGAGCACCGAAACCACCCACCGGCTCGTGCTGGCGTCCGCCTCGCCCCGCCGGCTCGACCTGTTGCGCCAGATCGGCGTGGTGCCCGACGCGGTCGACCCCGCAGACATCGACGAATCGCCCCTGCCGCGGGAGCTTCCGCCCCAGCACGCGCTGCGTCTGGCCGGCGAGAAGGCCTCTGCCGTGGCTGCGCGCCATCCCGGCGCCTTCGTGCTGGCCGCCGACACGGTGGTCGCCTGCGGCCGCCGCATCTTGCCCAAGGCGGAGGAGGAGAAACAGGCACGCGCCTGCCTCGCCCTGCTGTCCGGACGGCGACACCGGGTGTTCGGCGGGGTCGTGCTGCTGTCGCCCACTGGGGACGGGGAGGCGCTGCGCCGGTCGGATCGGCTGGTGCGCACCGACGTGACCTTCAAGTCGCTGTCCCACGAGGAGACCGAGTCCTACATCGCCTCCGGCGAATGGCAGGGCAAGGCCGGCGGCTACGCGATCCAGGGACGGGCGGCGGCCCATATCCGCTGGATCGGCGGCTCCTACAGCAACGTGGTCGGGCTGCCCCTGTTCGAGGTGGCGGCGCTGCTGCGCGGCGCGGGGTTCCCGCTGCCGTGAGCGGCCCGGCGGGCGGGACCGGATCGGACATCCTCATCGACCGCGATGGTCCACTGACGCGGGCCGCCGTGCTGACCGGCGGCCGGTTGACCGACCTCTACATCGACCATGCCGAGCGTCCGTCCCTGCTGGGCCATGTGTTCCTCGGCCGGGTGGAGCGCATCGCGACGGGGCTGGATGGCGCTTTCGTCGATCTCGGCACCGGCAAGTCGGGCCTGCTCTCCGCACTGGACGCCCGCGGGCCGAAGGGGCGCCCCAAGGCCAAGGGCGAGCGGATCGGCAACCTGCTGCGCACCGGCCAGACCGTGCTGGTGCAGGTGAAGGCTGACGCCACCGGGTCCAAGGGGCCGTCCCTGACCATGGACATCACCCTACCGGGCCGTTTCCTGGTGCACGCGCCGCTGGGCCGCGACGTGGCGGTGTCGAAGCGGCTGGGCAGCGGGCCGGAGCGCACCGAGCTGGCCCGCCGCATCCAGGACATCGCCCCCGGCGCCGGCTGGATCGTCCGGGCGGGCGCCGCTACGGCACCGGACGGGCTGCTGGCCGCGGAGTCGGACGCGCTGCATCTGGCGTGGCGGTCGATCCGCGACGCGGCGGAGCGGGGCGGCGGACCCTCATTGCTGCTGACCGGCCCCGACGCGCCGCGCCGCGCCCTGATCGAGCATGGGGCGGCTGCCCCGTCGCGGATCATCGTGGACGACGCGGCTCTGGCCCGCGACCTCGCCGGCTGGTGCGCCGACCGCGCGCCGGATCTGGAGGAGCGGGTGGAGCCGTTCGACGCCCGCCTTCTTGCCGCGCCGTCAGACGGTCGGCAACGGCTGTTCGACCTGCGCGACCTCGACGCTGAAATCGAAACGCTGCTCGGTACGCGGGTGCCGCTGTCCGGCGGCGGGTCGCTGGTCATCGAGCGAACCGAGGCGATGACCGTTGTGGACGTCAACGCGGGGGAACGCGGCAACCCGCTGGACGTCAATCTGGAGGCGGCGGTGGAGATCGCCCGGCAACTGCGCCTGCGCAACGCCGGGGGGATCGTCGTCGTCGATTTCGTCAACATGCGCAACCGGGGCGACGCCGAACGGCTGCTGAACGCCCTGTCCCGCGCGGTGGAGGACGACCCGGCTCAGACCCAGGTCTATGGTCTGTCCAAGCTGGGTCTGGTGGAGATGACCCGTGCCCGGCGTGGCACGGCCCTGGCCGAACTGCTGGGAACCGTCCGCCTGGACTCCAACCGCACCGGCGCGGCGGAGGATTGAGCGATGAACGACAACCGCAAGCCTGTCGAAAAAGCCTGCCCGATCTGCGGCCGTCCGGCCGTGGAGGAGACCAAGCCCTTCTGCTCCAAGCGCTGCGCCGACGTGGATTTGTCGCGTTGGCTGGGGGGCGTCTACCGCATCGAAAGCCCCGACCGCCCGGACGCCGAGGAGGCGGACGAGCGGGAGTGACGGGGCGGCGGATTTCTGCATTTTAGGGCTGGACAGGCCCGGCGAATTTGCCTACAAAGCGCGCCTCGACGCGCCTCGACGCGCCGCGGTCTCCGCCGCGGCCTCGGTGCCCAGGTAGCTCAGTTGGTAGAGCAGGGGACTGAAAATCCCCGTGTCGGCGGTTCGACTCCGTCCCTGGGCACCACTTCTTCCCTTCGTGGGGTTGTGGTGTTTCGAACGCTCCGTCATCCGCGGGGCGTTTTTTGTTGTCCGCGCCGCGTCACCCGGCCCCGCCGGCGCGCGGAAGGGGTGGCGTTCGCGTCGCGGCGACCGTATCGTGCGTCGCGCAACGATCCGGCACGGATGGCGGGATGCTCGATCAGCGGACAAGCGCGTTTCTTGAGGAATTCCTGGCGAAGTCCGGAGGCGACCCGGAACGGCTTGACCGTTTCCTGCTCCATGGCCCGTACCGCGGCCGGCGCGGCGGCCGGACCCGGCTGAAGCTGGCCTTCCACGACTTCTGGCCGGAGTTCGACAAGGGGACGAACTTCTTCATCGAGATCCTGTCCAGCCGCTTCGACCTGTCGGTGGTCGAGGACGACAGCGACCTCGCCATCGTGTCGGTCTTCGGCGGGCGGCACCGTGAGGCGCGCAGCCGGCGCACCCTGTTCTTCACCGGGGAGAATGTACGCCCGCCGTTGGACGGTTTCGACATGGCGGTGTCCTTCGACCGCGTCGAGGACCCGCGCCATTACCGCCTGCCGCTCTACGTCATGCACGCCTATGAGCACATGCGGGAGGGGGCGGTGCCGCATTTCTGCTCGCCGGTCCTGCCGCCGGTGCCGCCGACGCGGGCGACCTTCGCGGAGCGCGGCTTCTGCGCCTTCCTCTACAAGAACCCGAACGGCGAACGCCGCAACCGCTTCTTCCCGGCGCTGGACGGGCGGCGGCGCGTCGATTCGGTGGGCTGGCACCTGAACAACACCGGCAGCGTCGTCAGGATGGGCTGGCTGGCGAAGATCCGCGTCTTCGAGCGCTACCGCTTCGCCTTCGCCTTCGAGAATGCCAGCCATCCCGGCTATCTGACGGAGAAGATCCTCGACGTCTTCCAGGCCGGGGCGGTGCCGCTTTACTGGGGCGATCCCGACCTGGAGCGGGAGGTGGCGGCCGGCAGCTTCATCGACGTGTCGCGCTTCGCCACGGACGAGGAGGCGGTGGACCACATCCTGGCGGTGGATGACGATTACGACGCCTATTGCGCCCACCGCGCCGTGGCGCCCTTCCTGGGGACGGAGGAGTTCCATTTCGACGCCTACCGCCTCGCCGACTGGATCGAAAGCCGGCTGTGACGGTCGGGGAGGGGGAGCGATGGCGCGGGTGCTGCTGAACTACGCGGACGGGGACTTTCTGGCGGCGCAGAAGCGCAACGCCCGCAGCGGGATGGAGATAGGCGGCTTCGATTCGGTGGCCATGCTGGGCCGAAGCCACATCGATCCGGCCTTCGTCGAGCGCAACCGCTTCATCCTCGACCAGCCGCGCGGCGCGGGCTATTGGCTGTGGAAGCCCTGGGCCATCTGGACCCTGCTGCGCGACCATCTGAAGGACGGCGACGTGCTGTTCTACTGCGACAGCGGCGCCCATTTCGTGCACCGTGCCGACCCGGTGATCGACCTCTGCCGGGAGCGGCGCGATCTGCCCATCCTGCTGTTCACGCTGCAGGACGAGTTCAAGAACCGCGGCTGGACCAAGCGCGACTGCTTCCATTTCATGCGGCTGGACCGGCCCGAATACACCGACGCCACCCAGATCCTGGCGAGTTTCATCGTCTGCGAACGGACGTCGGACACCATCGCCTTCGTCTCCGAATGGCTGCGCTTTGCCCAGGACGAGCGCATCCTCACCGACGCTCCGAACGAGTGTGGCAAACCCGACTACCCGGAGTTCCGCGACCACCGGCACGACCAGAGCATCCTCAGCCTGCTGGCCCGCCGCCGCGAGGTGAGCACGATTCCCGACATCTCGCAATGGGGCGACGACCGCCGCCCGCCGGAGATCCCACGCATCCTGCTGCACACCCGCCAGCGGGACTGAGAGGGCGCATGGACCTTTCCGAAACCGCCGAACGGGCCGCCGCGCTGCACCGGCAGGCCGTTGCCGCCCAGCGCGAGGGCCGCGTCCGCGAGGCCGTGGCGCTGTTCCAGCAGGCGTTGGCGCTGCGCAAGGACGTGGACATCCATCTGGATTTCGGCGGCCTGCTGGCGGGGCTGTCGCAATGGGGGCCGGCGGGGGCGGTCTACGCCGCGGCGTTGAAGCTGGCGCCCGACTCCCTCGACGCCCATTACGGGGTGGCGCTGTCCCTTCACGCCCAGGGCCGCCCGGCGGAGGCCGAGCCGCACTACCGCACCGTCCTGGCGGCATGCCCTGGGCTGGGTGAGGTGTGGAACAATCTGGGGGTGGCGCTTCAGGATCAGAACCGCCCCGAAGCGGCGGAGGCCGCCTACCGCGAGGCCCTGCGCCATCGGCCGGAGGACGCCGGCACCTGGAAGAATCTGGCGGTCGCGCTGGACGCTTTGGGCCGGACCGGCGAGGCCGAAACCGCCTACCACGCGGCGCTGGCGCGCAACCCGGAGCACGCGGTGTCCCTCAACAATCTCGGCGTTCTCGTCCTGGCCGCCGGGCGCCGGGACGAGGCGTCGCGGGTCGGCCGGCGCATGGCGACGCTGAACCCGGCGGACCGGCACGGTTGGATGCTGCTGGGCAACGTCGCCCATGCGGCCGGCCGTTGGGGCGAGGCGGTGCGGGTGAGCGCGGTGGCGCTGCGGCTGGCGCCGGACGATCCCGCGTTGCGCCGCAACCTCGCCAACGCGCTGTCCGCCGCCGGCCGGCGGGAGGAGGCGGTGGCGGAGTACCGGATGGTTCTCAGGTTCCAGCCCGACTCCCTGGCGGCGGTCGATCTGGCGGTGGAACTGCTCGGCCAGCACGACACGGTGGGCGCCCAGGCGGCGCTGCGCGGCGCGATCGGGCGGCATCCCGAGAATGCCGTGGCGTGGCGAACTCTCGGGCAGACGCTGACCGGCGCCTTGCGGCCGGACGCCGCGCTGGACGCGCTGCGCCGGGCGGTCGCCCTCGATCCCGGCGGACAGGCGGGCTGGGAGGATCTGGCCGCCGCCGCGACGCTGGCGGACCGGATTGCGCCGTCGATCGACGCCCTCCGCCGCGTCCGGCGGCTTTCCCCCGCCTACAACCCGGCGCTGGCGCAGCTCGTGCAGCAGCAGCGGCACGCCTGCGACTGGCGCGACCTGCCGGCGCTGGAAGGCGACCTGATCGAGCGGCTGCGCGCCGGCGCCCTGGGCGTGCCGCCCTTCGGCCTGCTGGCGGTGGACACGACCCCGGCGGACCAGCGGGCGGCGGCGGAGCGCTGGGCGCGGCAGAAGGCGCATGGCGTGCCGACAATGGCGCGTCCCACCGTTGCCGGAGACGGTCGCCTGCGCGTCGGCTACCTCTCCGCCGACTTCCACGAGCACGCCACCGCCTATCTGATGGCGGAACTGCTGGAGCGGCACGACCGCACGCGCTTCGCCGTCACCGCCTATTCCACCGGCATCGACGACGGCAGCCCCATGCGCCGACGCCTGACCGCGGCGGTGGAGCGTTTCGTGGACCTGCGCGACCGCTCCGACCGCGACGCCGCGCAAGCCATCGCCGCCGACGGCATCGATATCCTGGTGGACCTGAAGGGCTACACGGCCTTCGCCCGCACGGCGATCCTGGCGGCCCGGCCCGCCCCGGTGCAGGTGAACTGGCTGGGCTATCCCGGCACCATGGGGGCGGACTTCATCGACGTGATCCTGGCCGACGCGGTCACCATCCCGCCGGGCGAGGAGGGCTTCTACAGCGAGGCGGTGGTGCGGCTCCCCCACGGCTACCAGCCCAACGACCGCCACCGCGCTATCGCGGAGCGCACCCCAACGCGCGCCGACTGCGGCCTGCCGGAGGACGGCTTCGTCTTCTGCTGCTTCAACAGCCCCTACAAGCTGACGCCCGCCCTGTTCGATGTCTGGGCGCGGCTGCTGCGCGCCGTGCCGGGGAGCGTGCTGTGGCTCTACGCCGGCAACCCGCTGGTGGCCGGCAACCTGCGGCGCGAGGCGGCGGCCCGCGGGGTGGCGCCGGAGCGCCTCGTTTTCGCGCCGCCGCGCCCGCTGGCGGAGCATCTGGCGCGGCACCGGCTGGCCGACCTGTTCCTCGACACGCTGCCCTACAACGCCCACACCACGGCCAGCGACGCGCTGTGGACCGGGCTTCCGGTGGTGACCTGCCAGGGCGCGACCTTCGCCGGGCGGGTGGCGGCCAGCCTGCTCGACACGGTCGGCCTGCCGGAGCTGGTGACGGACTCGCCGGCGGCCTACGAGGCGCTGGCGCTGAACCTCGCCTGCGATCCGGAACGGCTGGCCGGGCTGAAGGCGCGCTTGGCATTGGCGCGGACGGCCAGCCCGCTGTTCGACGGCGACCGCTTCGCCCGCGATCTGGAGGACGCCTATCGGGCCATCTGGCAACGCTTCGCACCGGCAGGAGACACCCGATGACGACCATGGACCGGCGGCTTCACATCGTCGTGCCCTATCGCGACCGGGAGGCCCATCTGCGGGCGTTCGTGCCGCGGGTCGGCGCTTACTTCGCAACGCTGGCCGAGCCCATCGACTACCGCGTCACCATCGTGGAGCAGGAGGCCGGGCTTCCCTTCAACCGGGGCGCGATCAAGAATGTCGGCTTCCTGCTGGGCGAGGCCGACAGCGGCTACACCTGCCTGCACGACATCGACTATCTGCCCGTCGACGCCGATTACGCCTGGGCGGACCGGCCGACCCCCATCCTGTCCTTCGGGGCGGAGCAGCGGCCGGTGGCGCCGGGACGCTCGGACCAGACGGTGACCACCGACCTGGAGAGCACGATGGGCGGCGTCCTGCTGATGCCCAATGACGTGTTCCGGCGGATCGACGGTTATTCCAACGCCTATTGGGGCTGGGGCTACGAGGATTTTGACCTGTCGCTGCGCATCCGTTCCCGCCGCATCCCGACCGCGCGGCGGCCCGGCCGGTTCGAACCGCTGGACCACGACAACGAGGGCTTCAACCCCGACGCCTCGGCCTCGCCCATCTCGCGGGTCAACAAGCGGGTCTTCCAGGCGAACTGGTCCGGCGGGACGATCCCGGAGGAGGACGGCCTGTCCAGCCTGTCCTTCGAGATTCTCGACCGCCGCCCCTGCGACGGATGCCATCCCGGCGCCGAGGGGCGGTGGGAGATCGTGCGCGTCCGCCTGACCATGGCGCCGCTGCCCGGCCAGCTGGCGGCCTTCAAGGCACGCTGAACCTGTTACCTTTCGGGACACCGGCGCATCTGCGGGAAGACACCGGCGCGTTCCAATGCGTATAGTGCGCCGCTTTCGGCGGCTCTTGGCCCGCAGGACGAACACCCGCGAAACGACGAAGCGGAATGGACATGACCAGCCACGAAGACGTCTTCGACGCGCCGGAGACGCGGCAGCCGACCATCCTGGCGGTGTACAATCAGAAGGGCGGCGTCGGCAAGACGACCACCTCCGTGAACCTCGCCCTGGCGCTGGCCGCGCTGGGCAAAAGCGTCGTCCTGATCGACTTCGATCCGCAGAGCAGCGCCACCAGCAACTTCCTGCTGCGGGAGAAGGCGCGCGTCGGCATCAACGACCTGCTGAGCCAGGACACCTTCGTCGAGGACGCCATCACCCCGACCAGCTTCGACGGTCTGTCCATGATCGTCGGGGCGCGGAAGCTCTATTCGCTGGAACACGCGCTGGACGCCCGCGGCGGCTCGCAGCGGGGGCTGCGCAAGGCGCTGCACTTCTCGCGCAACCCGCCGGATTACGTGGTGATCGACTGCCCGCCGGCCCTCGGCCATCTGGCGGCGGGGGCGCTGGCCGCATCGGACCGGCTGGTGCTTCCGGTCTTTCCGGGGCGCTACGCGCTGGACGGGCTGAAGCGCACACTGTCGGTGGTCGAGCACATCCAGAAGGGCATGAACCCCAACCTGTCGGTGGCCGGCATCCTGATGCTGTCGATCACCAACGACGAGGTCGGGCGCGAATCGCTGACCCTGCTGCGCTCCGAATTCCCGGAGCTGATGTTCCGCACGGCGATCCCCTACGACGTGGACGTGGTGAAGGCGACCTACCGCCGGATGCCCGCCGCGATCTTCAGCCCGGAGGGGCGGACGACGACTCGCTTCCTGGCGCTGGGCTGGGAAATCGTCCACGGTCGCGGCTCCTCCCCAACGGACGAGCAGCTGAAGCCGGCGCAGGACCGCATCCGCGCGTGGCACGCCGACACCGACTCCTCCTACAGCGCCCGCCGCGCGGCGGCGCCGGACGAGGGCGACGAGTCCACGGGCGGCGGCAACGGCGGGCGCGGTGCCGGAGCGGAGGCGCCCAAGGGCGGTGGCGGCCGGGCGCTGGTCGCGGCGGCGGTCGGGCTGATCGTCGGCTTCGCGCTGGGCGCGCTGTTCGGCCAGCCGCTTCTGGGCGGCGTGCTGGCGGGGCTCGGCGGCTGACCAAGTTCATCGTCTGAACGCGACGCGCAGGACAAGCGGGCAATATTCGACACGGATTTCACGGATTCAGACACGGATTGCGCGGATTTTTTCAATCCGAGCGCACGTCTGCCCTAACTGCGCCGCGCCGAAGGACTCCGTGAAATCCGGTTCAATCCGTGAAATCCGTGTCGGGTCTTGTCGACCAACGGGGCGACACGAAGCCTACAGCACCGCCTTGCGGGCGGAGAGCAGGATGCTGGTCTCGGTGGAGGCGATGCCGACGATCTGCCGGACGCGGCGCAGCGTGTCGTCGAAGGCCTCCAGCGACTCCGTTTCGATTTCAGCGACGACGTCCCAGCGTCCGTTGGTCGTGTAGACCGTCCGCACCTCCGGAAAGCCGTGCAGGCGGGCGATGACCGTCTCGGCGGCGCGGCCCTCCACCTCGATCATCGTGATGGCCCGGACCATGGCGGGCCGCAGATCCTTGCGCAGCAGCACCGTGAAGCCGGCGATGACCCCGCTCTCGACCAGACGGTCGATGCGGGCGCGCACGGTGGCGCGCGACACCTTCAGCGCGGCGGCGAGGCCGGCGACGGGCTGGCGCGCGTCGGCGCGCAGCAGGCCCAGCAGGCGGTGGTCCAGGTCGTCCATGCCAAAATGATAAGCCGGGCTTGCCAAACTGTCAAAAACGCCGCCGTTCGTTGGCACTTTTCCGTCTTTCTGCCGCCTGCTCCGCCCCCGATAGTCATGGGAGGCACGATCGCACAGGGAGAGGGGCGGCATGGCGTCGGGGGATTGGGACGATCAGCGCTTCGTGGAGATCATCGGCGTTCCCATCGAGGCGGGGGCCGGCCATCCCGGCGCTCTGATGGGGCCGGCGGCGCTGCGCACGGCCGGGCTGGTCCGCGCCCTGCGCGAACTGGGGCACGAGGTCCGCGACCTGGGTGATTTGACCCCCGACCCCTGGAGCGATGGCGACGCCGCCACGGCCCGTCTGGCGGAGATCACCGCCTGGTCGCGGGCGCTGGCCGACCGCTCCTACGCCATGATGCGGGCGGGCGGCGTGCCGGTCTTCCTGGGCGGCGACCACAGCCTGTCCATGGGCTCGGTCACCGGGGTGGCCCGCCATTGCCGGGAGGCCGGCACGCCGCTGTTCGTTCTGTGGCTGGACGCGCACGGCGACTTCAACACGCCCCACACCTCGCCGTCCGGCAACATGCACGGGATGCCGGTGGCCCTGCTGTGCGGGGAGGACGGCTTCGACGACGTGTTTCCGCCGGAGCAGCGGGCCACCGTGAACCCGGCGCACGTCCATCTGTTCGGCATCCGCTCCCTCGACTCCGGCGAACGGCGCCTGCTGCGCGCCCGCGGGGTGGACGTGGTGGACATGCGGCTGATCGACGAGCACGGGGTCGGCGTCCACATGCGTCGCATCATCGAGCGGGTGCGGCAGGCCGGCGGCCATCTGCATGTCAGCCTGGACGTGGATTTCCTCGACCCCGCCATCGCGCCCGCGGTGGGCACGGCGGTGCTGGGCGGCGCGACCTACCGCGAGGCGCACCTCATCATGGAGATGCTGCACGACGCGGGCGTCGTTGGCTCGCTGGACGTGGTGGAGCTGAACCCATTCCTGGACGAGCGGGGCAAGAGCGCGCTTTTGCTGGTCGATCTGGTGGCGAGCCTGTTCGGGCGCCGCATCATCGACCCC
Source organism: Azospirillum sp. UFLA03-27 (assembly GCF_059803775.1). Taxonomy (NCBI): domain Bacteria; kingdom Pseudomonadati; phylum Pseudomonadota; class Alphaproteobacteria; order Rhodospirillales; family Azospirillaceae; genus Azospirillum; species Azospirillum sp. UFLA03-27. Next base: position 26,402 of record NZ_JAUQTX010000027.1, read on the forward strand.
GCCGTCACCCAATCGCAGATCGGCGGCCAAGCCGTTTAAAAAACCCCCAGACCGGAGATAACGCCATGCTTCAGCACGCCGCCGACCTGATCGGGACCGAACACCGCCTGGGCGCCCACAATTACAAGCCGCTCGACGTCGTGCTGGCGCGCGGCGAGGGCGTGTATGTCTGGGACACCGACGGCAACCGCTATCTCGACTGCCTGTCGGCCTACTCCGCCGTCAACCAGGGCCATTGCCACCCGAAGATCCTGGAAGCGATGGTGCAACAGGCGTCGAAGCTGACCCTGACCTCCCGCGCCTTCCGCAACGACCAACTGGCGCTGTTCTACGAGGAACTGGCGGCGCTGACCGGCTCGCACAAGATCCTGCCGATGAACAGCGGGGCGGAGGCGGTGGAATCGGCGATCAAGACGGTGCGCAAGTGGGGCTACGAGGTGCGCGGCGTGCCGGAGAACCAAGCGGAGATCATCGTCTGCTCGGACAATTTTCACGGCCGCACCATCACCATCGTCAGCTTCAGCACCGACCCCGACGCGCGCGGCGGTTTCGGCCCCTTCACGCCGGGCTTCCGCACCGTGCCCTTCGGCGACGCGGCGGCGCTGGAGGCGGCAATGACCCCCAACACGGTGGCCGTCCTGCTGGAGCCGATCCAGGGCGAGGCCGGGGTGGTCATCCCGCCCGCCGGCTATCTGCGCCGGGTGCGCGACCTGTGCACGGAGCGCAACGTCGTGATGATCCTGGACGAGATCCAGACCGGGCTGGGCCGCACCGGCAAGCTGCTGGCCGAGGAGCATGAGGGGGTGGAGGCCGACGTCACCCTGATCGGCAAGGCGCTGTCCGGCGGCTTCTACCCGGTGTCGGCGGTGCTGTCGAACTCCGAGGTGCTGGGCGTGCTGAAGCCCGGCCAGCACGGCAGCACCTTCGGCGGCAACCCGCTGGCCTGCGCCGTCGCCCGCGCCGCCATGCGGGTGCTGGTGGAGGAGGGCATGATCGACAACGCCGCCGCCCAGGGCGCCTATTTCCTGGAGCAGCTCGGCGCCATCCGCAGCAACGTGATCCGCGAGGTACGCGGGCGCGGCCTGATGCTGGCGGTGGAGCTTCACCCGGTGGCGGGCGGGGCGCGCCGCTATTGCGAGGATCTCCGGGCGCGCGGCGTCCTGGCGAAGGACACCCACGACCACACCATCCGCATCGCCCCGCCGCTGGTCATCACCCGCGAGCAGGTCAATTGGGCGCTGGAGCAATTCGACGCCGTGCTGACGGGCACCGCCCTTTCGTAAAAGCAGCTTGGCGCAAAAGGCGCTTGCGGCCCGCCCCGGCCTTCGCCACGGTGGGGGCGGGCTTATCATCTATCCGGCAGCGATCCGCCATGCACAGCGCCATCATCGACCTCCCGTCCGCCACCCCCGGCACCCGGCGGACCCTGACCGTTCAGCGCTTCGGCACGGCGGGCGCGCGGCCCTGCGCCTACATCCAGGCGTCGCTGCACGCCGACGAGATCCCGGCGATGCTGGTGGCCGACAAGCTGCGCCGCATCCTGACCGCGCTGGAGGCCGAGGGGCGGATCGCCGGCGAGGTGATCCTCGTCCCGGTCGCCAACCCGGTGGGGCTGGGCCAGTCGCTGATGGACCATCACCTCGGCCGCTTCGACCAGGACGACGGCAAGAACTTCAACCGCGACTACCCCCACCTGACCGAGGCGGTGGCCGAGCGCGTGGCCGACCGGCTGACCGACGACGGCGAGGCCAACAAGGCCGCCATCCGCGCCGCCCTGGCCGAATCGCTGGCCGAGCGCCGCCCGCGCACCGAGACGGAGCACATGAAGCACCGTCTTCTGGAACTGGCGCTCCAGGCCGATTGGGTGCTGGACCTGCATTGCGACCTGGAAGCGGTGATGCACCTCTACACCCTGACGCCCTCGGCGGAGGCCTTCGCCCCGTTGCAGCGGCTGCTGGGCGCGCAGGCGGTCTTCCTGGCCGAGGAATCCGGCGGCGACCCCTTTGACGAGGCGGTCAGCCGCCCTTGGAACGAGCTTGCCAAGCGCTGGTCCGACCGCCCGATCCCCTTCGGCTGCCATTCCGTGACCGTGGAGCTGCGCGGGCAGGCCGACGTGGAGCACGCCCAGGGCGAAGCGGACGCCCAGGCCATCGCCGGTTTCCTCACCCATGTCGGCGTCCTGTCCGGCGAGCCACCGGCCCTGCCGGAGCCGCTGTGCGCCCCGACCCCGCTGGAATCCTCCGAACCGCTGACCGCCCCGGTGGGCGGCGTGGTGGTCTTCCACCACAAGGCGGGCGACCGCGTCGAGGCCGGCGCCGTGGTCGCCGACATCCTCGACCCGCTGACCGGCGAGGTGACCCCGGTGCGCTGCGAGTCGGCGGGCGTGCTCTACGCCCACAGCGCAACCCGCTTCACCTTGGCGGGCAAGCGGATCGCCAAGGTGGCGGGGACGACGCTGCGGCGTACGGGGCCGCTGCTGAGCGCATGATCATTCATTGAAGGTTGGATTTGAAGGTTGGATGCCCTGCGGCCGGCGTCCTGTTGCGGTGCTTGGATTGTTGTTTCTGTGGTTGAATCGCGTGTAAGGCGATATCTTTCTGAGCACCACAACATGAATCCTGCCGGCCGTGTTCGCTCTTTCCCGCACTATATTCCGCCGCAGCGCTGCGACTCTGTTCGCGGTGATGATCGCGTCGCTTGGGGCGGATTCGCTCTCGACAGCAGTGTTCGTCCTTGCCGTCGGCTTCGTGTTCGATGTGGCGCGGAACGCTTGGGCGCCGGATCTTCAACTCAGCGACGGCGAAATTTCCCAAGCGCTTAGAAAAAGTATTGCAGAGCCTGAACAGGCCCTGGCCTTTCATCGGCCAAAATCCCGCAATGCCCTTCTGTTGATTTGGGGGGGAGCGTTTCTTTACACTTTGTTCTGGATGGTCGTTCCCTCGGACGGCCATATCGCTCAAGCGTATCTGAGCGCGTTTTCGTCTGTTCACGATGTCGTGGGAATGGTGCTCGGCGCCATTCCCCGTCTTGCCAGAGACCTTACGGCCCACGGCTATGCGGCGCGCGTGCCCGTGGTGGTGCATATGCACGCCGTGCATTTCCTGACCTTTGTCGCCGCAGTGCTGGTCTTTTTCAGTGGTGCCTCCTGGCATGACGCTCATGCTTTCGTGGCTGAGGAAAAGCTGCGGCCAATGGGCCGGGTTCGAAAATTTATGTATTCGATTCCATTATGGATTCTTCTGGGGATTCTATTTTATGCTTTCTGGATTAAGGGAATTAAAATCGATTGGAGTGTTCGTTCAAGAAGAGTTTACAATGTCCATATTTCTGATATCGATTTTTTATACAGCTTCTTGATAGGTATGTTTATTTGGGGAGCGTTCTGGATATCGTATTCTTATGCCATCGTCTGGTCTCTTGGGGGTGCTGAGTTCAAAAAACTACCCAGCCAGACAGACGCATAATTCTCCAACAACGATAACGGCGACGTTGGTTACCTCCGGGTGAAGAGCGATCATCATTATCTTTGACGCGCTTCGCCTCGCCGAAGTGACAGGGTGGCGCTGTGGCCGAGCGGGCGGTTGCTGAGCGCCTGATCGCGGTTTGATCGCTGGGCGGCCTCTCTCTACGCTTGACGGGCATACCAACCGTTCGGTATGTTTCGGCCCATGCCGAGACCCGCCAAACACCATCCCGAACGCGGCGACGCCCGCACCCGGCTTCTCGAAGCGGCGCGGGACGTTATCCGCGCCAAGGGCTTTGCGGCGACCTCCGTCGATGATCTCTGCAAGGCGGCGGGGGTTACCAAGGGCGCGTTCTTCCACCATTTCGAGACCAAGGAAGCGCTCGGCGTCGCCGCCGCCGCCCATTGGGCGGAAACCACCTCGGCCTTCTTCGCGAACGCGCCGTACCACCGGCTCGAAGACCCGCTCGACCGCCTGTTCGGCTATGTCGACTTCCGCAAGGCGATCATCGACGGCGATCCCGCCGAATTCACCTGCCTCGTCGGGACCATGACGCAGGAAGTCTACGGGTCGCATCCGGCGATCCGCGACGCCTGCGCGGCCAGCATCTTCGGCCACGCGGCGACGCTCGAACCGGACATCGCGGCGGCCATGGCGGCGCACGGTATCGAGGCCGACTGGACCCCGGCGAGCCTCGCGCGGCACACACAGGCCGTGCTCCAGGGCGCCTTCATCCTCGCCAAGGCGACGGGCGGGCGCGAGGAGGCGCTGGACAGCGTCGACCACCTGAAACGCTACCTCACACTGCTCTTTTCACAGCCCCGTTCGAAAGGGAATCCCCATGACGGAAGGTGAGCGCGACCTCGTTCTGACCCGCAGCCTCGACGCGCCGCGCGGCGCGCTGTGGCGCTGCTGGACCGAACCCGAGCTGTTGAAACAGTGGTTCTGCCCCAAGCCCTGGTTCGTGTCCGAGGCACGGATGGACCTGCGGCCGGGCGGCGAGTTCTTCACGCGGATGAACGGTCCGAACGGCGAAACCTTCGGCGAGCCCGGCGTCTTCCTCGACGTGGAGGAGGGGCGGCGTCTGGTCTTCACCGACGCCTTCCGCCCCGGCTGGCGGCCGTCGGGCCGGGCCTTCATGACCGCCGACGTGCGGTTCGAGGACGCGGGCGCCGGCAAGACCCTCTACACCGCGCGCGCCATGCATTGGAGCGCCGAGGCGCGCGACGAGCACGAGAAGATGGGCTTCCACGAAGGCTGGGGCAAAGCGGCCGACCAACTCGAAGCCCTCGCCCAGACGCTCTGACCCAAAACGCTCTGACCCAAGAACAGCCTGACCGGGAGGAAACGACACCATGGAACCGACGATCTACCTGTTCTTCAACGGGACCTGCCTGGAGGCGATGACCCACTACGCCGAGACCCTCGGCGGCGAGGTCGTCTATGTGTTCCGCAACGGCGATGCCCCGGACGCGGACAGCCGGATGCCCGGCGGCGATCACCTCGTGATGAACATGATGGTGAAGCTGGGGGCGACCACGATGATGGCGTCCGACTCGCCGGACAGCATGTACAGCAAGCCGCAGGGATTCCGGGTGCAGATCGCCCCGCCGTCGCTCGCCGAATTCGACCGTATTTTCGCGGTGCTGGCGAAGGACGCCCGGTCCGTGGAGATGCCGCCGGGCGAGACCTTCTGGGCCGAGCGCTTCGCCATGGTCACCGACCGCTTCGGCACGCCCTGGATGCTGAACCACACCGGTGCGAAATGCCCGGACGCAGCGGCGTCCTGACGGACGGGGCCGCAACTTCAAACAAAAGGGAGGAAAGACATGGCGTACATCGACGGGTTCGTCATCGCCGTTCCGACGGCCAACAAGCAGGCCTTCATCGACCACGCCAACAAGGCCGACAGCGTATTCAAGGAGCTTGGCGCGACGCGCGTCCTCGAATGCTGGGGCGACGATGTGCCCAACGGCAAGCTCACCGATTTCCGCCGGGCCGTGCAGGCGACGGACGACGAGACGGTCGTCTTCTCCTGGATCGAATGGCCGGACAAGGCGACGCGGGACGCCGCCATGAAGCGGATGGAAGAGCTGATGAAGACCGACGAGCGGTTCAGCGCGGAGAAAAATCCGATGCCCTTCGATGGGAAGCGGCTGATCTTCGGCGGGTTCGCTCCGGTCGTCGAGCTGTGAGCGGGCGCTTCAGGAGCCGGTGAGCGCGCCGGCCTCGCCGTGTGAAAGACCGAGGTCCGTGGCGGCGCCGCGCATCAGCGCCGCCGCGTCCCGGTCCCTCATGCGCCGGTATCCCGCCTCGGCCAGCGCCTCCCGCCGCGCCCCGTCGGCGACCAGCGCGCAGGCGGCCTCGACCAGCCCGTCGTAGGGCGCGAAGGCCATGGCGTCCAACAGGTCGGGGTCGATCTCGGTGTCGGGGTGGCGCTCGGCCAGCACCGCCTTGCGGTTGGACAGCAGGTGCGAGACGCGGACGATCTCGAAGATGCCCGCCTCGTAGTGATGCAGGTTCAGCACCAGCTTCGCGTCGGCGACGAAGCGGTCGCGCAGCGCCCCGTAATAATGCTGGAGGCTGACCACGGTCAGCCCGCGCTCGCCCAGCGCGTCGAGGACGGCGCGGCGGCGCGGGTTCACGGCGCCGTAGAACAGCACGTCGATGCCGGGGGAGGGGCTGTTCGGGATGCGGGTCATCTCGTCGACATGCCCGATGGGGACGAGGCGCGCCCGGATGCCCTGGCCGGCCAGATCGGCGATGTTGCGCGGGCTGTAGTCCCACACCCGGCAGCGGCGCAGCAGGTCCAGGTAATGGGCGTTGCGCGGGTGGAGCATGGCGATCTGCTCCAGATTGTACAGGATGGTGCCGCTGGGCAGACGATCGCCTTCCTCGGGCGACAGGTCGTGCCCGCCCAGGACGATGGCGCGGCGCCGGCGGCCGACGCGGTTCCACACGATCTCCGCGTCGATGCCCAGGCGGCGCAGCGCGAAGCACAGGGTTTCCGCGACGTCTGAAAAGACGCTGGCCCCGGCGTCGCCCAGCCCGTTCTTCTTGATGATGACGATGTCGATCCCGCCGGCCATGCGCTTGCCCCTCCGCCCCGCGCCCTCATCCTAAAGCGTGGGCGGGCGGGCGCACAAAAAGAAACCCTCCTCCCCTTGCGGGAAGGAGGGCGTGCAGTCTGGGGACTTCACTGAAAAATCAGGCCTCCGCTTTACGCGGAAACCAGCTCCTCCAGGGAGCGCTCGATGATGTCCAGCCCCTCGTCGACCAGCGCGTCCGACGCGGTCAGCGGAACCAGGATGCGGATCACGTTGCCGTAGGTGCCGCAGGACAGCAGGACGAGCCCCTTTTCCGCCGCCTTGGCGACCAGCGCCTTGGTCAGCTCCGGCGCCGGCTCCTTGGTGTCGCGGTCCTTCACCAGCTCCATGGCGATCATGCCGCCCAGGTTGCGCACGTCGCCGATCACCGACAGCGTGTTGCGCTGGGCCATGGTGCGGAAGCGGCCGGCGATGCGCTCGCCCAGGTCGTTGGAGCGCTGGATCAGCTTCTCCTCCTCGATGACGTCCAGCACGGCCAGCGCCGCGGTGGTCGCCAGCGGGTTGCCAGCGTAGGTGCCGCCGATGCCGCCGGGGATCGGGGCGTCCATGATCTCCGCCTTGCCGGTGACCGCCGACAGCGGGAAACCGCCGGCCAGGCTCTTCGCCATGGTCATCAGGTCGGGCTCGACGCCGGAATGCTCGATGGCGAACATCTTGCCGGTGCGGGCGAAGCCGGTCTGGATCTCGTCGATGATCAGCAGGATGCCGTTGTCGTCGCAGATCTTGCGCAGGGCCTGCAGGAACTCCGTCGGGGCGATGTTGAAGCCACCCTCACCCTGCACCGGCTCCACGATGATCGCGGCGACGCGGGTGGCGTCCACGTCCGACTTGAACAGCTGCTCCAGCGCCTTCAGGCTGTCCTGGACGCTGACCCCGCGGTAGGCGTTGGGGAAGGGCGCGTGGTAGACCTCGGCCGGGAAGGGACCGAAGCCGACCTTGTAGGGCACGACCTTGCCGGTCAGCGCCATCGCCAGCAGCGTGCGGCCGTGGAAGGCGCCGCTGAAGGCGATCACGCCCGGACGGCCCGTGTGGGCGCGGGCGATCTTCACCGCGTTCTCGACGGCTTCGGCACCCGTGGTGAAGAAGGCGGTCTTCTTCGGCGTGGAACCCGGAACCAGCGCGTTCAGCCGCTCCGCCAGGGTCACGAAGGACTCGTAGGGCGTGACCATCGCGCAGGTGTGGGTGAAGCGGTCGAGCTGGGCCTTCACCGCCTCGATGATCTTCGGATGGCGGTGGCCGGTGTTCAGCACCGCGATGCCACCGGCGAAGTCGATGAAGCGGTTGCCCTCGACGTCCCACAGCTCGGCGTTCTCGGCGCGGTCGACATAGACCGGCATGGCGTTGGCGAGGCCGCGCGGAACGGCGGCGTTGCGACGATCCTGGAAGGACTGGTTGCTCATCTCAAACCCCCGATTGGAAAGGATGGCGTCAGGCGCCCAGGCCGACGCACAGGTACTTGATCTCCAGGAAGTCCTCCACACCGTACTTGGAGCCTTCCCGCCCGATGCCCGACTGCTTGATGCCGCCGAACGGCGCGACCTCGGTCGACAGGATGCCTTCGTTGATGCCGACCATCCCGTATTCGAGCCGCTCGGCCACGCGCCACACCCGGCCGATGTCCCGGCTGTAGAAATAGGCCGCCAGACCGAACTCGGTGTCGTTCGCCATGCGGATGGCGTCGGCCTCCGTCTCGAACTTGAACAGCGGGGCCACCGGGCCGAAGATCTCCTCGCGGGCCACGCGCATCTCGGTGGTGACGCCGGTCAGGATCGTCGGCTCGAAGAAGGTGCCGCCCAGGCCGTGGCGCTTGCCGCCGAGCGCGACCTTGGCGCCCTTGGCCAGAGCGTCGCCCATCAGCTCCTCGACCTTCTCGACGGCCTGGCCGTTGATCATCGGGCCCTGGGTGACGCCGGCCTCCATGCCGTTGCCGACGCGGATCTGCTTCACCGCCTCGGCCAGCTTGGCGGCGAAGGCGTCGTAGACGCCGGCCTGGACCAGCAGGCGGTTGGCGCAGACGCAGGTCTGGCCGGAGTTGCGGTACTTGGACGCGAGCGCGCCCTTGACCGCCTCGTCCAGGTCGGCGTCGTCGAACACGATGAAGGGCGCGTTGCCGCCCAGCTCCAGCGACACCTTCTTCACCGTGTCGGCCGACTGGCGCATCAGGATCTTGCCGACTTCGGTCGAACCGGTGAAGGACAGCTTGCGCACGATCGGGCTGGCGGTCAGCTCGCCGCCGATGGCGACGGGGTCGGACCCGGTGACGATGTTAAACACCCCCGCCGGGACGCCCGCGCGCTCGGCCAGTTCGGCCAGCGCCAGGGCGGACAGCGGGGTGTCCTCGGCCGGCTTGACTACGATGGTGCAGCCGGCGGCCAGCGCCGGGCCGACCTTGCGGGTGATCATAGCGTTGGGGAAGTTCCACGGGGTGATCGCGGCGACGACGCCGATCGGCTCCTTCAGGACGACGATGCGCTTGTTGCCGGCGAAGCTGGGGATCACGTCGCCGTAGACGCGCTTGCCCTCCTCGGCGAACCACTCGATGAAGCTGGCGCCGTAGGCGACCTCGCCGCGGGCCTCGGCCAGCGGCTTGCCCTGCTCCAGCGTCATCAGAACGGCCAGATCCTCCTGCGCCGCCATGATCAGCTCGAACCAGCGGCGCAGGATGGCCGCGCGCTCCTTCGCGGTCTTGGCGCGCCAGGCGGGCAGGGCGGCGTCGGCGGCGTTGATGGCCTGCCGCGTCTCTTCCGCGCCGACGTCGGCGACCTGGGCCAGCTCCTCGCCCGTTGCCGGGTTGGTCACCGCGAAGGTCTTGCCGGAGAAGGCGTCGCGCCACGCGCCGTTCACATAGGCTTGCGTCCGAAGAAGGCTCTGGTCGTTCAGCGACAGCATGGGAATCAGCCTCGATTTGCGATGTGAAGGGAGCGTACCCATGTTTAATAAATTAAACAACCCTAATCGGGTGTTGAGTTTTTGATGACGCACACACGCGAATCCGGTATGCCTTCCGGTCAGGAGCGAGGAACCGATCCATGGATGTGGACGCTGTCGATTTCAACGTGGGCGCGCGCCTGAAGCAGGTTCGGGAAGCGCACGCCCTGTCCCAGCGCCAGTTGGCGCAACGGGCGGGCGTGACCAACGGCACCATCTCGCTGATCGAACAGAACCGGTGCAGCCCGTCCGTCTCCTCTCTGCGCAAGGTGCTCCAGGGCATTCCGATGACCCTGGCGGAGTTCTTCTCGTCCGACGACCTGCCGCCGCGCGAGCAGATCTTCTTCAAGGGCAGCGATCTGGTCGAACTGACCGGATTGGTGAAGAGCCGGGTCGGCTTCATGTCCTTCCGGCAGGTGGGCGACCTGCATGGCCGCAACCTCCAGGTCTTGCACGAGCGATACGCCCCCGGCGCCGACACCGGCGGGCGTACCATGCTCCAGCATGAATCGGAGGAGGGCGGCGTCGTCATCAAGGGCCGGATCGAGCTGACCGTCGGCGACCGCAAGGAGATCCTCGGTCCCGGCGACGCCTATCTGTTCGACAGCCGCATTCCGCACCGCTTCCGCAACGTCGGCGACGAGGAATGCGAAATCATCAGCGCCTGCACCCCGCCGTACCTGTAATTCCCTCTTCATAGTCCGTCCCCTCTCCCCTCTGGGGAGAGGGGTAGGGTGAGGGGGGTGCGCGTGGCGGTGTGTCCGGCACAAGCGCAACCCCCTCACCGGCCCTTCGGGCCACCCTCTCCCCAGAGGGGAGAGGGTTGAATTCCTCAGAATGAGGCTCAGCGCAGGTTGCCCTTCAGCCGCTCGTTGCGGCGGCGCAGCGCCTCCAGCGTGGCGAGCAGGATGACCGAGATGGTCGTCAGGATCACCGCCGCCGCCGTGATGGTCGGGCTGATGTTCTCGCGGATGCCGCTGAACATCTCGCGGGGCAGGGTGCGCTGCTCCGGACCGGCCATGAACAGCACCACCACCACCTCGTCGAAGCTGGTGGCGAAGGCGAACAGGGCGCCCGAGGCCAGACCCGGCAGGATCAGCGGCAGGATCACCCGGCGGAAGGCGTAGATCGGCGAGGCGCCGAGCGAAGCCGCGGCCCGCGCCAAGTTCATGTCGAAGCTCTGCAGCGTCGCGCTGACCGTGATGACCACGAAGGGCGTGGAGAGCGCGGTGTGCGCCAGGATCAGCCCGGCGTAGCTGCCGGTCAGGCCCAGCGGCGCGAAGAAGAAGTACAGGCCGACCGCGGTGATGACGCCCGGCACGACGACCGGCGACAGCACGATGGCCAGCACCAGCGGCTTGAACTTGCTCTTCCACTGGGCGAGGCCGAGCGAGGCGAGCGTGCCCAGCACCATCGACAGGATGGTCGAGGCCACCCCGATGATGACGCTGTTCTTCAGCGACGACACCCAGCGCGGGGAATTCAGGAAGTCCTCGTACCAGCGCAGCGACAGGCCCGGCAGCGGGTAGGTCAGGTAGGAGCCGGAACTGAAGGACAGCGGCATGATCGCCAGGATCGGCGCCATCAGGAAAATCAGCACCAGCGAGGCGACGACCACGGTGGTGATCCAGGCGACGCGCTGGCTTGTGGTGCGGGGGGAGTGGTTCTGGCTCAATTCTTCATCCCTCCCGTGACCTGCTGGCCGTGGACCAGCTTTCCATAGACGACGGCGAGCAGCAGCGTGGCGAGCAGAAGCACCGCGCCCAGCGCCGAGGCCAGACCCCAGTTGACGGTTTCCGTCGTGTAGAAGGCGATGAAGTAGCTGATCATCTGGTCGGCGGCGCCGCCCACCAGGGCCGGCGTGATGTAGTAGCCGATGGCCAGAATGAAGACGAGCAGGCTGCCCGCCCCGATGCCGGGCACGGTCTGCGGCAGGTAGATGCGCAGGAAGGCGGTGACCGGCGAGGCGCCGAGCGACGCCGCGGCCCGCATGTAGGCCGGGGAGATCGACCGCATGCTGCTGTAGAGCGGCAGGATCATGAAGGGCAGCAGCACGTGCGTCATCGCCACATAGACGCCGAAGCGGTTGTAGATCAGCCGCAGCGGCTCGTCGATCAGGCCGATCCAGCGCAGGCTGTCGTTGACGATGCCCTCGCTCTGCAGCACGACGATCCAGGCGCAGGTGCGCACCAGAAGCGAGGTCCAGAAGGGCAGCAGCACGAAGATCATCAGGACGTTCGACTGGCCCGTGGGCAGCGTCGCCAGCATGTAGGCGACCGGGAAGCCCAGGATCAGGCAGAGGACCGTCACGCCCAAGCTGATGGTGAAGGTGCGCCCGAAGACGTCGCGGTAGATCGCCTGCTCCTCGGGGGCGGCGACGATGGCGCCGTCCAGGTTGCGCGTCAGGTCCAGCGCGCCCAGCAGGTAGAAGCTGGTGAGCGGCCCGCTGGCGCCCTTGATCGCCGCCCAGGTGGCGCGTTCGCCCCAGGCCGGGTTGATGCCGATCAGGGTGTCCTTGGCGGTGCCGGGTTCGGGCAGGGTCTTCAGGTTGCGCGCCGTGCCCGACATGATGGTGCGGAAGCCGTTCAGCGCGTAGTTCAGCCGTTTGGACGCGATGGCGACGGTGCCGGCGTCGCGCGCCGTGCGGATGTCGCCCGCCAGCGCGGCGAAGGCCGGCTCGCCCGGAACGTCCTTGCCGTCCCAGTCGGCCAGGGCCGCGACGGTGTGGGGCATGACCTGACGCACCTCCCAGTCGTCGACCGACCGCCAGAGCATGCCGGCGATGGGACCGAGGAAGGTGAAGAGCAGGAAGAGGAGGAGCGGCAGGATCAGCGCCAGGGCCTTGAGCCGGCGCGTCCGCTCCGCCCGTTTCAGGCGGCGCTTGAGAGGCACCTCGGACGACGCATCGGCGCCGGCGACGAACGCGGCTGTCATGGGCGGCCTATTTCGAAAATGCGGTAGAGACGTGTCTGTCTCTTATACACATCTCCGAGCCCACGAGACTATAAC
>NZ_JAUQTX010000280.1:0-8248 GCF_059803775.1 Azospirillum sp. UFLA03-27
TACGCGATAGCTGTTATAGTCTCGTGGGCTCGGAGATGTGTATAAGAGACAGGTCGTGGGGCGGCCGCACTCGTCGCCGCGGGCTGCGCGACCGTCTGAGCGACCGGATCGGCGACCGGTTCGGGCTGCGGTCCGCCGACCACAGCTGTGAAGCGGTTGAAGAAATCATCCGCCATCTTGCGCGCCGTGGCGTCCACCAGACGTGAACCGATCTGCGCGAGCTTGCCGCCGACCGTGGCGTGCGCGGTGTAGGACAGCACCGTCGCCGCCTCGCCATCCGGTTCCAAGGAAACCTTGGCGCCGCCCTTGCCGAAACCGGCGGCCCCGCCCGAGCCTTCGCCGGTGATGGTGTAGCCGTTGGGCGGGTCGAGATCCGACAGCGTCACCTTGCCGGAGAACTTGGCGCTGACCGGCCCCACCTTGGCGACCACTTTCGCGGTGAATTCCGTGTCGGACGTCTTCTGCACCTCCTCGCAGCCGGGAATGCATTGGCGCAGGATGTCCGGATCGTTCAGCGCCGCCCAAACCTTGTCGCGCGGGGCCGCGATGCGCTGGCTGCCGCTCATGTCCATGACGTGGTCCTCCCCTGCTTTTTTACAGCCAAGCCATAGCCGGACGATACGGCAAGGCCGCAACCGGCGACAGTCCCCCTTTCAGCCAGGAAGGGACGTCTCAGCGCGGGGCGGGCGGCACGCAATTCTGGACGATCGGCGTGCAGGCGGACAGCGAGGCGTTGCCCGGGTAGGACACCTGCTCCACGACCCCGTCCGGCCCCAGGACGAAAGTGGCCTCGCACATGCCGGGAGAGGAAGAACCGATCGGGAGCCCGAATCCCAGCCCGACGCCGACACCGCTGGAACCGCCGCCTCCGAAGCCTCCGACGCCGATGCTGCTGCCGCCGAGCGGGCTGATCGCCACTCCGGGGTCGGAGACGTAGGTGTAGTATTCCCGCCCACCGGCCTGGGCCTGCCGCGCCGGAACCCCGGCGCAGGCGAGCAGCCGTTCCTTCGGCATGCCGACCAGTTCGGTCTGGGCGCGCCGGGCGATCTGCGGGTCCGGCCCCGTGGCGCAGGAGGCCAGGAGCGCCCCGGCCAATCCCAGAAGCGTTGCCGTCCCGACATGCCGAACCGCCATGACCGTTCCCCTCCGATGCAGCATCGCACGACTGGCACAACCCCGCCCGCTGCTTGCGGTTCCCGGAGAAAGCCGGCTACCTAAACCGGAGCGTGCTCCACGCCGGCCCTTTTCACCAGACGAAAGGTCGGTTTCGGATGTGACAGCGGTGCCGTCCGACGCTTTGACGGTTGATGGAACGGAGGATCATGGTATGACTGACGAGGGTTTGGTTTCGACTAGCGACGGTTCTGCGATGACCACGGTCTTCCTTGCGCTCGGCAGCAATCTAGGCGACCGCGCCGCCAATCTGGCGACCGCGCAACGCCGGCTCTCTCCGCAGGTCCAGGTCACACTGGCCTCGCCCGTCTATGAAACCGCCCCCATGTACGTGACCGACCAGCCGTCCTTCCTGAATATGGTGCTGCGCACGCAGACGGCGCTCGGCCCGTGGGAACTTCTCCGCCACGTCAAGGACATCGAGGCGGAGATGGGCCGCGACCTGAAAGGCGGCCTTCGCTTCGGGCCGCGCCCCATCGACATCGACATTCTGCTCTATGGCGAGTTGGTGATGTACGCGCCGGAACTGGAGATTCCCCATCCCCGCATCGCCGAGCGCGCCTTCGTCCTGGCCCCGCTGGCCGACATTGCGGGCGACCTTCAACACCCGGCCATCGCACGCAGCTTCAATGATCTTCTGGCCGCCGTACCGGGGCGCGACACGGTGGTCCGCACCGGCACGGAGCTTCCGGTGGCAGTCTGACCTTTTTGACGGTCTGACCTTGTTGACGGTCTGACCTTGCCGAATGGGCGGGCGCCTGCGCTATAGTGGGCGTGGCGCAGCGACGAGGCGGCCGCCCCGGACGGGGCATCGACCAGGGCCGCCGCCCGCCAGGAGATGTCTTTTTTGGCCAACGATTCCGTTTCCCGACACACCGGCTCCGGCTCTCCCGGCGCAGGGGCGACCTACACCATCCTGCTGCGCGATTTCACCGCCACCGTGTCGCTCGCCGGGCGCTCCGGACGCCACACCGTTCACATCAGTCTGGAGTTGAAAGTCAGTCATCCCGGTCTCGACTTTCCCGACGACATAACCGCGGTCATGTCCTACGAGGACATTGTGGAGGACCTGCGCCGTCTGTGCGCCGAGGACATGGTGCCCGGGCCCGACTATCTGGCCGACCGCACCGCCGCGCTCTGCATGGCCCAGCCGAAGGTCCGCCATGTGCGCGTCGACGTGGAACTGCCGTCCTTGCTACCCGACACGGCCGGGGCCGGCGTCACGATCATGCGGAACCGCGACGCGGAACACTGAGTTCATTAACCTCCACCAATGCGGTAACCCTTTTACCGATATAGGCATCAGTTCGGTGTTCAGGCATGAACACTCAGCGGCTTTCTACCCTTGCGCAAACCGCGATAGAATATTTCGCGATGCAGCATTGTTGCGAAATACCGTATCTTAAGTACAATAGAACCACGCCGCCTCAAGGCCGGCCGGAATGCACAGGGAGGGTAACATGGACCATTTGACGGCTCCGACCCTGTCGGAAATCCTGGACGAGCCCATCATCGTCGCCCTGATGAATCGGGACGGCATGACCGCCGAGACGCTGCGGCAGCTTCTCGAACAGGTCGGGCGCAATTTGCGCGACCGCGAGGACCGGTTGGCCGCCTGAGCGGACGGCGTCCGGCGGTGGGTCCGGACCAGACGGTCCACCGCCGGAAACAGCTGGTATTCCGCGGGCTGGTGTTCAGCAGGTTGATTTTCAGCGGACAGACACGACGCGGAAGGGGCGCTGCTCTCCATCATGCTCGGTGATGGAGATGTACTCCCCCTCGACCAGAGTGTGGCGGTCGAAGCGGAAGATCGGTTCGTCGTCGTCGCTGTCATCGGCGTCGTAGTCGAACAGCCATCCCTTGCCCCGATGAATAAGGTGGCCGGTCTGCTCGTCCTCCCCGCGCCAGAAGCGGCGGACCGTGCAGGAAGCCCTCTGGCTGCGCCATTCCTCGAGATCCAGATGGCCGTCCGCGGTCAGTGGGGCGATGAACTCATAGCCATGCTCCGCGCTGCCTTCCGGATGGTCGGCGGTGCGGGCCAGCTCAAGGCGGATTGTCTTCAAGGGCACGGTCGTTCGTCCTTCGCAGGCGGCCTTTGCAGGCGATGGAACAAGGCGCACGTCGCGGAAGCCCGACGGTTGGGGGAGCGCGCCAAGCGCACTCCCCGCCGTCCCCCCGACGCGATCCCGCCAATGCCAACCAAACAGGGGGCCGGTTGTTCCGCGCCTCCCCACGACCACCCGCACCGTCACGGTACGGGTGGGGCGTTTCCTTCCTGACGTCCTCCCGTCCTGCCGCCCTCTTGAGATGTGGCGTCGCCTTACAGGGCCGGGTGCTGGTGCACGAAGCCGTCCAGAACGACCGTCAACTGGCGGGCGTGGACGGTCTGCCCATGGCTGCGGGCCCGGTCGATGTCCTCGCGGATGATGCGGGCGATCCGGCGGATGCCTTCGGCGTCGTGGGCAAGACAGCAGCCCAGTTCCACCGCCAGGATTTCCGGCAGATGCTCATGCTCCGCAATGGCGTCGATTTCCTCTTCGGTCAGATCGCTGAGCGCGATGCAATCGTCGATCGTCAACATGGCGCGTTCCTTCCCGATTGCTGGGCCTTGCCCGGACCGGAGTCCGGGTGGCCCTTGTGGTTGAAAACCATCGGCGTGGAGGGCGCCCGTCGTTGCTTGCGGCGCCGCGCGTCGGATCGGAGAAGCCCGGCCTTTTAAAAGAGAGGCCCCGTCGTCAGTGGGCCATCAGCACGGGCAGGCCGGCGTGATTCAGCACATAGCGGGTCACGCCACCCAGGATCATTTCCCGCATCCGGCTGTGTCCGTATCCTCCCATCACGAGGAGGTCGGACCCAAGTTCCGCGGCCTTGTTGATGATGGCTTGGCCGACGGGTTCCGATCCCGGCTTCAATATGGTTACCTGAACGTTAACGCCGTGCCAAGCGAGATATTGGGCGATGCGACGCCCTGCCGCAGCCTGGGTGTGGGACGTCTCGGCGGTCAGCACATGGACGGTGTCGGCACCGGTCAGAAAGGGCATCGCCCCGGTCAGGGCGCGCACCGATTCGGGGCTGCCGTTCCAGGCGAGCGCCACCGTGCGCCCGATCTCGTCCGGCAGGGTGGCTGGCGCCAGCAGCAGCGGACGGGCCGCCCCCAGCAGGGCGCTTTCCACCGTGGCGTAAGCCTGGGTGTTGCTGTCCAGCGTGGTGTGGGCGAAGACCAGCAGGTCGGCCAGCCGCCCCTCGCGCGGCACCACCTCCTCGACGCGGCCCGTTTCCTCCCGCCACTGGGCGGTCGGCGCCTCGACGCCGGTCGGGATGTCGCGCAGTTCGATGTCCGCGGCGCGAATCACATCGTCGAAGGTGCGGCGGGCGGTGTGGAGGTGGGTCTTCGACTCCCCTTCGGCGGCGCGCATGATCTCCTCGACCATCGCGCCGGACATGCCCTCGCCCAGCATGGGCACGGCGTCGCGCGGGTCCAGCGACACGAACAGGGCATCGACATGGGCGTCGAATTCGCGCGCGATCTTCAGAGCGGCGTTCAAAGCCACCGTGTCGCCGTCGAGTCCGGCCAACGGCACAAGGATCGTCTTGAGTGACATGATCTCCCCCCGGGCCGTTTCCGCCGGCCCATCTTCTGGACGGTGCCTGTCGGAACGACGGCTGGATGCACCGTTTCCAGCGCCGCGCCGCCCATATATTAGACCATGGGGAACCGGCGGCGCCCGTTCCACCTGGAATTACACCAGTCGCTCCAGCACGGCCGCAAGCGTTTCCCCCGCATCCCTGCCAGCATTCGTACGCAGCCACTCAAGCGGGCCCAGATCATAGACGTCCTGCCGCTTGGCGACTTCCGCCGTCGCGTCCGAGGCGTCGCCAAGGCGGGCGGCGATGCGGGCGACCCGCGTGTCCAAGGGCGCGTCCAGCCAAATCCCGTCGAATCGCACGCCGGTTTCGGCGGCAAGACGGGCCGCAGCGGAACGCTCCTCCGGTCGGGCGTGGACGGCGTCCAGCACCACGGCGTGGCCAGCGGCGAGCACGGCCCGCGCCCGTTCCAGAAGCCCGGCATAGACCCGCCCGGTTACTGCCGGCGTGTAGGCGTCGGCGGGGAGCCGCTCCGTCTCCCCGACCCCGAAGAGACGCTTGCGCAGCGCGTCGGAGCGCAGGACCACCGCGCCCGGCGACGCCCCCAGCGACGGCGCAAGGGCGCAGGCCAGCCGGGTTTTGCCGCTGCCAGACAGGCCGCCGATGGCGACCAGCCGCGGCGGCGGCGGCTCCAGCGCCGCGACAGCCTGCTCCAGATAGACGAACGCCTCCCCTTCCGAGCTGCGCTCCGCATCTTCGCCGGGGCGGAGCGCCGCCGTGGTGGCGGCGATCTTGGCGCGGATGGCCGCCCGTGCCGACAGGAACAGGGGCAGCAGCGCCAAACCGCCATAATCCTCCGTCGCGTCCAGGCTGCGGTTGAGGAAGGCGTTGCCGAGCGGGCGCAGCCCCCGCCGCTCCAGATCCATCAGCAGAAAGGCGAGATCGTAGGCGACGTCGATGACCGCCAAGCGCTCGTCGAACTCGATGCCGTCGAACAGGACCGGCCTTCCCTCCAGCAGCACGATGTTCCGCAAATGCAGGTCGCCATGGCAGTGCCGGACGAAGCCACGCCGACGCCGCTCCTCCAACTGCGGGGTCAGGCGCTCCAGCGCGTCCCTGGACCTGCGGGCCAGCGTCTCGACGCCATCCGGGGGAAACAGCGACGGGCTGGCGCGCAGTTCTGCGATGTTGCCGTCCACCACCTCCCGCATCGCCACGGCGCCGCCGCCCTCCGGGCGCGGTTCGGCGGCCTCGTGAAAAGCGGTCACGGCGTCGGCCAGCCCGCGAATCAATCCGTCGTCGAGACCGCCCCGCTCCGCCACGCGGTCCAGCAGGGCGTCCTGCGGAAAGCGGCGCATCGCGACCAGCCAGTCCAGCGCCGTCCCCCCCGCCGCGTCCTCGCCGCCGAAGGCGAGCGTGCCGTCCGTCCGCCGCACCACCGACTCCAGGCCAAGGTAAAGGGATGGCGCGGTTCGCCGGTTCAGCCGCAACTCCTCCAGGCAAGCCGCGCGGCGGCGTTCGGCCGTCGAATAGTCGAGATAGGGGTAGCGGACCGCACGCTTGAGCTTGTAGGCCCGGTCCCCGGCCAGGAAGACGATGGCGGCGTGGGTTTCGACGCGTTCCACCGCCGCCCCGCCATGACTCGCCGGATCGGCGAGGAAGGCGGCCGCCGATGGCGTCGGGTCCTGTGCCGGATCGGAAGCGGCGTGCTGCATGACGGCAGTCTAGCACGCTCCCGCGCCAGCCGATGAGCCCCGCCAACCGCCTAGGCCCTCACAAACAGGGCAGCCCTCCCACCATTGACGCGGGAGGCGGCGCGCACGACATCTGGGAGTAGCACCGTTACGCGCTTGCTCGGGGGTGCGGTGCAACGCGTAATGCCACAACCGCGCCGGGATCGGACGCGGTAGGCTGGAGCAGCCGGAGTAGGACGGTCAACGATCGATCGGGAGCAGACCGCCGTGCGTCATGGGACCTCGTGCCTCTGTCTGGTGGTTGCCGTGGCGGGCCTTGCGCTCTCCGCTCCCGCAGGCGCGCAGACCCTGTCCATGCCCGACGACCGGATCGGCAACTGGAAGATCGGCGGCCTCGCCTACAGCGTCGGTGAAACGCCGGACACCAAGGTGTCCGACCTGCACAACAAGATCCGCATCGGCTCCTCCCTCCTGCCCAAGCTCGACGGTTACGCGGAAGTGCGCCCCTGGGTATCGCTCGGTCCCAGCACGCCGGACGGCAGCCTCCATGGAATGGGGGGCATCCTGATCGACGTTCCGTTGGGGGGGTCCTCCTTCGTCTTCACGCCCAGCGTCGGCGCGGGAACCCTGCCGGTCACGCCACGCGATCCGGCGGCCTCGGGCAGCGTGGTCGAGTTCCGGTCCCAGCTCGAACTCGGCTATCAGTTCGAGAACAAGGCCCGTTTCAGCCTGGGCTACAGCCGCATCGACACCAGCGGTCCCATCGCGGATTCCGCCACGCCGACCAACAACGTGTTCGGCCTCTATTACCGCATGCCGTTCGGAGCCTTCACCGGACGCTGAGAATTCGCCGGTTCTTTTGCGGCGCAGCATGACCATCCGCGAATCACTTCGATTTTCTGCTGACGCGGAGGCTGCGCAAAGGGGTTGGCAATACTCGCCTTAACCACTTGTTAATGACGGCTGGTTCTATTGACCTCGGGGACCAACGCCGGGGATTCGATCATGGCCAAGCGCAAGACCGCCACCGCAAAGACCGCCGACGCCGCTCCGTCGCTCGAAGCCGCCGAAGCGCTCGCCACCGACACCGGGGCGGAAATCGTCCTGAAAACCAATTTCGCGGCCATCGAGCAGGACGCGGTCGCGCTGTTGCACGCCGCCAGCCTTCTCGTCGAAGCCGACACGCCGGAAAAGGCGAATCACGCCCTCGACCACAATCTCCGCCTCTGGGTCGCCATCAAGACGGTGCTCCAGAATGAAGAGAACACCCTGGATTCCGAGGTCAAGGCGAACCTGCGCAACCTCGCGCAGTACGTCACCGTCACCACCATGGAAGCCACACAGGGCTCCATCGAGGCGCGCAAGCTGGTGTCGCTGTCGCGGATCAACATGCACATCGCCGAGGGGCTGCTGCACGGCCAGAAGAGCCGCATGGTGCAGGAGCGTGCCTATGAGATCTGGGAGCGCGAAGGCCGCCCGGACGGGCGCGAGATGGACCATTGGCTGCGGGCCGAGGGCGAAATCGCCGAGCTGCTGAGCAACCGCTGACGGCACGCGCATCGACCGGACCGGCGTCGCGCCGCAATCCGGCCATTCCGTCAGGACATGACCACCCGTGTCGCGGCAACGTGACGCGGGTGGTTGCAGTTGATAGCATCCGGGCGTGACCGCGCCCCCTGTCTCTTATACACATCTCCGAGCCCACGAGACTATAACAGCTATCTCGTATGCCGTCTGCTGCTTGAAAAGGGGGGGGGGGGGGGGGGGGGGGGGGGGGGGGGGGGGGGGGGGGGGGG